>CAZLDA010000604.1:0-2861 GCA_964557875.1 uncultured Pseudomonadales bacterium
AACTCGACTTCCGCGCAGTACTCGCCGACACAGGCAACATCGGCGGCAGCCTGTCGCATGAGTTCCAGGTGCTCGCGACCAGCGGCGAGGATCGCATCGCCTTCAGCGACGCGAGCGAGTACGCAGCGAACGTAGAAAAAGCCGAAGCGTTGGCGCCGCCACCTTCATCGGCCGAACCGGCGGTGCAGTTCGAGAAGGTTGCGACGCCCGGCCAGCACACGATCGAGCAGATCGTCGAGTTCATGAACGTGCCTGTCGAGCAAACGCTGAAGACGTTGATCGTCGTCGGCTCGGATGGTCCGGTTGCGCTGGTGCTGCGCGGTGACCACGAACTGAATGAAATCAAAGCGCAGAAGCTGGCCGGCGTTGCGTCACCACTGACGTTCGCAACGGATGCAGCAATTCGCGCAAGCGTCGCCTGCGGCGTCGGCTCGCTCGGACCGATAGGACTGTCGATGCCTACTTATGTCGACCGCAGTGCGCGCGCGGCGATCGACTTCGTTTGCGGCGCGAACGACGACGGCTTCCACTTTCGAGGCGCGAACTGGGGACGCGACGCGAAGGTGGTGGACGATCGCGTCGTAGATCTGCGCAACGTCGTGGAAGGCGACCCTTCGCCCGACGGCAAGGGCCGTCTGTCGATCACACGCGGTATCGAGGTGGGACATATCTTCCAGCTGGGCCGCAAATACAGCGAATCACTGAACGCGAAAGTGCTCGACCAGGACGGCACCAACAAGACGTTGATCATGGGTTGCTACGGTATGGGCGTAACCCGGCTCGTTGGCGCCATCATCGAGCAGTGCCACGACGCCGACGGAATCATCTGGCCGCAACCGGTCGCGCCGTTCAGCGTGCACATCGTTGCACTGAACTACGCCAAATCGGACGGCGTTCGCACAACAGCGGACCGGCTGCTCGCCGAATTCCAAGGTCTCGGCATCGAAACACTATTGGACGACCGCGACGAACGCCCCGGCGTCAAATTCGCCGACGCCGACCTGATCGGGATACCGCATCGCGTAGTGATCGGTGAACGGAATCTCAAAGCCGGCCAGGTCGAGTATCGAACGCGTCGGTCTGCTGATACGCTCGCGATCAACGTCGACACCGTCACGGCCCACGTGCGCGCCGCCATCGCTGGATGATTGAACGCAGCCGCATCGAACCACACAGCTACACTCGCAGCCTGCCAAGGTCGTTATGGCGCTGCGCTGCCTTCCTCGCACTCTATCTGCCGTTGGGCGCGCTCGCCGCCGCCCCGGCGCCACAATCCATCGACCCGTTGGTGATCGCTGCGCTCGCGCGCAGCATGTCGGACAACGTGGACCACGGCGATCATTTCGACGCTCAGGTCTGGCTGTTGAGTTCGGTGCCGAAGCTGGCTCGTTACGTGACCAACGACGACGAGCGCGAGCTGATTCTCCGCACCGTTTACCGCGAAGCGCACCGGCACGATATGGATCCCGATCTGGTGATGGCGGTGATGCAGGTTGAAAGCCGCTTCGACCGCTTCGCCGTGTCGAGCGCGGGGGCGCAAGGTCTGATGCAGGTGATGCCGTTCTGGCGGAAGGAGATCGGCCGGCCGCAGGACAACCTGACGCAAATCGAAACTAACGTGCGCTATGGCACTGCCATCCTCGCCCAGTATCTGACGGAAGCACGCGGCGATCTCATCGACGCGTTAGCGCGCTACAACGGCAGCCGGGGGCGGTTGAACTATCCGGAACTGGTCGTGTACGCCTACCGCGCGCGCTGGCAGACGCAAACGACTGACGACCTTCCTAAGCTGCAGGCGGGATGCAGGGCCTACAGTCTCGCAGCGTGCAACGCGGTCAAGTCGGCGCGTCACTGACTCGTATCACCGCCCGCAGCGTTTCTTCAGTCTGCGGGCCGACCAGAGTGGCCGACACTTCTCCTTTCGGATTGATGACCACCGTGGTCGGCAGTACGACGGGTAGTTGGTAGCCGAAGCGCTCGCGCGGATCCTGCGTCATCACGGGAAACTCCACGCCCATACGCTGCATGAGCGCGCGCAATGCCTCGCCGTCGATGCCGTCGTAGTTCACCCCGATCACGCGCACGTCGTTGGTCGGTTCGCCCTTGTTGAGGGCGTTGAGCTGCGGAATTTCGTACCGACACGGCGCGCACCACTCCGCCCAATAGTTGATGAAAATCCAATGGCCGCGCCAGTCGGAATATCGCCCGCCTGCTCCGTCGGCGTATTCGAAATCGACCGGCGTACAGCTGCCCATGAGCAGAGTCAGCATCAACACGACCGGGTGCGCGACTTTCATGTATGCGTCTCTTCGCCTTCTCTGAGAATCGAATCGAGATCGATGTCGAGGTGTGCCGCTCCGTACCGCGCATGATCGAGCAAGGGTTCGATCAGCCGCGGCATATCTTGAACGTTGGCGAGCTTCTCGGGCTCGAGCCCGTTTGGCAAACGCCGATAGAGCTCGAGCAGCGAGACGCCGCGCAAGTCGCGGCCAAGCAGCAGCTGATTGCCGCTTCCGCTCGCGATCAGCTTGAGCTCCCCCAATACCGCCAACACCTCGTCGCGTTCCGCTCCGGACAATTTCACCGCATCGTTGAGATCGGTGCGAGTGATCGCCTGCCCTCCCAGATGCGCGCGGCGTAGAAACGCCAAAAGCCGAATGCACTGCACGAGCATCGGGGCACCATCGCTCACCGCGTCGTCGCGTTCGATCCCCAACGTGCGTACCACGATCGCACCGGAAAGGATGAGCACCCAGACGAGATACAGCCATGTGAGGAACAGCGGCACCGCAGCGAACGTGCCGTAAACGAGCTGCATGTTCGAGTTCGCTACAATGGTGGTGAAGAGCCGTTTTGCCGCC
>CAZLDA010000605.1:0-2853 GCA_964557875.1 uncultured Pseudomonadales bacterium
GATCGGAATCGGCGTGACGCTGAACGACAGGCTCTAACCGTCAGGAAGCCGGTGCCGCGGCCTCGGGCGGTACCGGCTTGCCGGTCATTCCATCGAGACCACGGACCAGCGCTGCCGCCCAGACGTTGATCGCGCGGCGCGCGTCGGCGTTGTTCGTCACCGCGTTCGTCCACGACAGCTGGCCGCCTGAGCTGCGGCCGGATTGAGCGTCGACGGCTCGTGCGAGAAGTTCGTTCGTGACGGAATCGCGCGCTTCCACGACGAGCGTCATGCGCCCCGAACTTGCGGTGTAAACCCGCGAACGACCGCCCGATGTCGCAGCGGCCGGCGCAGTCACGTAAAGATTGACGATGGCGGGCGTGACGCGCAGCGTGTCCGGCCCTTCGGTGTCGACTAGCGGATAGCCGCTGCGTTCGAGTTGCGCGCGGAAGGTCTCGCGGAACAGGTCGGCCAAGCCCGCCTTCAGATTCGTGATGTCCGCCGGCGTGAGCCGAGCGGCATTGCTGTTCGCACGCCGGGGATTCCAGTCGCTCGCGAAGCTGATCTGCACGGGGTCGAGCAACACACTCTTGAACGCGCCGAGGTCTGCACCCGGCTTGATGAACACGGCGCCGAGCCGCGTGTTGGGCTGAAGGATGAGGCCGTCCCACTCAGTAACCGACGGTCCTTTGCTGGCGCAGCCCGACAGAGTTGCCGCACCGAGTGCCAGCAATAACGACAACAGCGTGTATGAGCGAATGCGTGTCACGTAGAGCTCCCCCTTGTTTCTTTGGACTGTTCTTTTGCAGGCGGCGCGTTAGATGCATGCGCGACCGTTGGGCAACGTACCACGCCGAATTTCCGGCGTACACCCAGGTCAGCCGGTTACCGAAGCGTTCGCGCGATCACGCCGGCGGTGCGCGATTCCAGCGGCGCACGATGGCGCGATAGCCGAGCGCGCCGAGCAAACTTCCTGCGATCAGTACGAGCACGAGCTGCACAAGACGCCAGAACATATGGTCCACCAACGACTCCACCCGGTCGGAGGTGCTGTTCGATAGTTGCGTCAGCGCTGGGACGTTGCTATCGACCTGGTTGAGTAATTCCTGGAGCTGCTGTGCCGCTATGCCGAGTTCGCGCGCCGTCTCGGTGTATTGCGTGATGTCGAAAGGCTGTCGAGGCGAAGCTGTTTCTGAGGTGGGGCGTTCGAAGCGCGCGATCAGCGTATCGAGTGACGCAATCGTTCCCTTGAGCGAATCGGATGTGGCGGTGCCCGCTTCCAGAGTGGAACGCAACTCGACGATCAATCCTTGCAGCTGGGTTTGACGCGAGTCGAGCACGCCGGTCAGTTGATCGATCGTGGCAGCGCGTTCCTTCGCCAGAACCTCCGGCAGCCCCGCGGCGAGAGTACTCGTTTGTTGCGCGGCGATGCCGATGCGCCCGACGTTCTGCAAGAGACCTATCGCTTCCGGCGTGACCGCCAGTGCGAACACGAGTCTTTGCGTTTCCATGACGACCAGCTGCGGCGTGCGCTGCGCATAGAACAATGCGCGCTCTGCGAGCTGACGGGCTTGCGCGATTTGGCGCACGGCAGGGTCGAGATTGCTGAGCGGATCGAGGCCGAAGAACGAAAATACGCTGCCGCTGGAGCCGCCTGTGTCGTGGCGCATACTTCTCGTCGCGAAAGCAAAGTCGTCGAGATGAATGTAGGCAACCGCGCGCTGGTTCGGATTCTGCTGATGCCACGCGTCGATACTGGCCTTCAGCTCGCCACTCTGTTCGCTCGTCAGCAATTCATTGGCCATCGACCAGGCGCGGTTCTCCAGCGCCTGATGCACCCGGCGCAAACCGTCGGCGCGCGCGCCGTAACGTTCGCTCACCCAGAAGTCGTCGATGACCATCCGGCTGAGCACGACGAACACCAGCATGTCGATGGCGTTCAGTTCGGGATTGGGGCCGGTTGCGATGGTGAAAGCCGACGTCGCCTGAGTAGCCAGCCAGGTTTGCGCCATCAAACGGTCGTTCGGATCGTCCGTGTCACGTTGAAACACCACCACCTGGTCGTTGATTCGCGCGGTGTATTCGTCGGCAAACCGCATGACGTCGAGCTGCAGTTGCAGCAGCGCTTCAGCCGCGGCCTCAGCTTCTGTGTTTCGAAAAAGCCTGTTGGTCACCGCGCACGAGGACAACAATGCGCAGATAACCGCCAAAACGATCAAACGACTGGACAGAGGGGCTACGCGGCGCATGACGGAACTGGTTGGTGCATTTAGCGGTGTGAGGCTGCTGCGGCGAACGATCGCGTGTGATGATAACGAATTCGACGCTGGGCGGGGCTGGTCGGAGGCTCTCGCGGAACGCCGCGCATCCACATCGCAGTGGTTCCACTCGCGGTCCGAGTCGCGGTCGTGCGAGGATTGAGCCCGCGTTGCTCACTGCCACCCATCCGAGAATCGTACTCATGACAATCCTGGTCCGTACCCTCATTGGCCTCATCGCCTTGTTCTTCATCGCGTGGGGTCTGCGCTTCTTCTTCACGCCCGAAGCGATGGCAGCCGAATTTGCCATTGCGCCGAACGGCGTAGCCGGCCTCTCGACCATTCGCGGCGACCTCGGCGGCGCGTTTCTGGCGATCGGCTTGTTTGCGGCGATGGGACTTCGACGCGGCGCCCGGCACTGGCTGTATGCCGCCGCGGCCTTGCTCGGCGCAGTCGCGCTGGGCCGGTTGGTCGGCTTTGCGTTCGACGGCACGCCACCGGCAGTGATCATTCCATTCAGCACCGAGCTCGCGTTCATTGCGGCGCTCGTCTATGCGGCGCGCCGCCTGCGCTCGGAGGATGTCCCCGAGGGTCCGCCGAAGGGTTAACCCGATAC
>CAZLDA010000606.1:0-1774 GCA_964557875.1 uncultured Pseudomonadales bacterium
CGAGGTAGTTGTCGCGGAAGGTTGCATTCTGCTCGGGATCCAGCACCTCGAGCAGCGCCGCGGCCGGGTCACCCTGATGGCTGCTTCCCATCTTGTCGATCTCGTCGAGCATCATCACGCAATTGCGCGCCTTCGCTTTTCGAATTGCCTGAATGATGTTGCCCGGAAGCGCGCCGATATAGGTTCGGCGATGCCCGCGGATTTCGGCCTCGTCGTGAACACCACCCAGACTCAAACGCACGAACGGCCGATCCATCGCGCGTGCGATCGACTGCCCAAGCGACGTCTTGCCGACCCCCGGCGGACCGACGAAACACAAGATGGGTGCCTTGCCGTGCGGAGCCAGCTTTCGCACCGCCAGATACTCGACGATGCGGCGTTTGATCTTGTCGAGGCCGAAGTGATCCGCGTCGAGAATGCGACGCGCGGCGTCGATGTCGATCGGCTTCTCGTCGGGCAACGCCCAGGGCAATTCGACGAGCCAGTCGATATAGGTGCGAACCATGCCGGACTCTGCCGCCGATTCGTGCATGCGCTCATAGCGGCGCAATTCCTTACGCGCGGCGTCTTCGACCTCTGCGGGCATCTGCGCCTTGGTGATTGCCGCGTCCAACTCGGCGATCTCCGGTCCTTTGCCGGCGCCATCGCCCAGTTGCCGCTGGATGGCGGCCATCTGCTCGCGCAGGATTACTTCGCGCTGGCGTTCATCGAGCGACGCCTGCGTCTCGCGGCCGATTTCCTGTGTCAGCCGAAGCACTTCGATCCGCTTGGCCAACAAACGTGTGACACGATCCATCCGCGAACTCACGTCGATCGTCTCGAGAATCTCCTGCTTTTCGTCGGCAGTGATGTCGAGGTACGCGGCAACGAGATCGGCGAGAGCCCCGGCCGAGGGCGCCGATTGCACCGCGGCAACAAGCTCCTGCGGCACCTGTGGTAGCAACCCGAGCGCTTCGACGGCCTGTCGCCGCAGATGAATCGTGCCCGCTTCGACTTCCGGCGTGACCGACACGTCCGGCTCGTCGATCCGCACTACATGCGCGGCGAAGAACGGCTGCTCGTGGGTGAAATCAACGACCCGAAAGCGCTGTTCACCTTGCAGGATGACGTGATGCGCGCCATCCGGCGCGTTGACGTAACGCAGGACGTTCGCAACGGTACCCACGCGATGCAGGTCGACGGCCGACGGCTCACCCGGTTCGGCGTTGCGCCGCATCAGAATGCCGATCGGACGTTGTTCGCGCAGCGCTTGCTGGGCCGCTTTGATCGCATGCTCGCTCGCCAGTGCAACCGGAAAGACCATGCCTGGAAACATCACCGTGCCTTGAACCGGAACGATGATCAACGCATCCGATGGCACGCTCGAACGCTCCATCGTCCGCTCTCTGGAGAGTTGTTCGTCGGGGTTGCCGCGCGGTGCAGATTCGTCGGACATCATGGTCGTCGGCGTCACGACGGGGTCTTGTGAAGGCTGACGAGCAGGCAACCGTTCGCCGAGCTACGACGGACCGCGGCATAGCGCCCAGGCGGGAGCGGCACCCGGCGCTCGAAGCGGCCTTGCGGAAGTTCCAATCGATGAATGACCGCGGTGCGCATTTCCTGCGGGTGCTCGCGCCGACCGGAGACGCGCAGTGCACTGTCCTCAATGACCGTTTCAACCTGGTCGGCATCGATTCCAGGCAACGCGACGATGATCAACACCATGTCGTCGAGTTCGAGCACGTCGACAGGTGGTTCCCACGCAATGTCGTGAGTGGCGGGACGAAAAAACTGT
>CAZLDA010000606.1:1784-2850 GCA_964557875.1 uncultured Pseudomonadales bacterium
GCACTGCCACCGCTTCGGACCACATCCAGCCATGGAAATTGTCGCGCGCCATACTTGCGTCTCCGCTTTTGCCGAATGCCACTCTCGAACGGGAAGCTACCTCGAAGGCCACATCGTGTCGAACGGTCCACGCGGGCGCCTGCGAGAGGCCACGGCCTTATGCGCGATTTCTCAGTGCTTGCTCGCCGCTCTGACGCGCGCAGTGTTGCTCGACGGTCTCTTGGTCGGTTATCGGATACGGCTTCGGGTCTTCAATTGACGGCGGAATCGGAGGTTCTGTCGGTGTGAGAGGGGGCGGCTGCTCAGGCGGGTTCTTCCGCTCGTCGGGTTGCTTTCCAGGTATCGGGCGAGGCGGCGCCTTTTCCGGGGACGGTGCTTGCGCACGACGACTCATATGAACTCCTGCAATCGATCAATGCGGACTGGTGGTCCAACGAGGCAAGGATCTCGCGTGCAGCGATGCGACTCTAGAAGGGTCGTCGCTCGATCGGCGGACAGACTGTTCCTACCGCAATCCTGTTCAAGGGGGCAATCGTTCAGGTAGGAAAGGATCAGCGTGCGCCGTGCATGGCCTCTGGGCTTTGCAATTGCGCACACATCCCGGGCAGCGTAGAAGGTCCAGTTTTGCGCGAGGTGCCGGTGAAGCCGCAACAAACGCCGAAGCGCCCGTTGTTCATCATCGTTGCAACGGTGCTGCTCAATTCCATCGGCTTCGGAATCATCATGCCGGTGATGCCCAAGTTGGTGATGGAGGTGACCGGACAGGGGCTGGCGCAAGCGGCCTTGTATGGTGGTTGGCTGATGTTCGCTTACGCGATCATGCAGTTCTTCTTCGCACCGGTGCTTGGCAACCTGAGTGATCGTTTCGGCAGGCGCCGCGTGTTGCTCGTCTCGCTGATGGCGTTTTCGCTCGACTATCTCGTGATGGGCTGGGCGCCGACCCTCGGGTGGCTGTTCGCCGGGCGTTTTGTAGCCGGTATCGCGGCCGCAACCAACAGCACGGCGAATGCCTACATTGCCGACATCAGCCCGGCGCAAGAGCGACCGCAGAATTTCGGCCTGCTCG
>CAZLDA010000607.1:0-2848 GCA_964557875.1 uncultured Pseudomonadales bacterium
GATCTGAGAACCGCCACCACCGAACCGTTCCTGAGTTTCGAGCAGAAGGTTTATCTCTGCGACGAGATCAGCGAAGACATCGCGACGTCGGGCCACAACATCGTGCAGACGGTGTTTGCGCAGTGTGCGGCGTTCTATCGGGCGGACGGACCGGAGCCGATGCGCTGCGTCGGCGAAACCGAGTTCGTGCACGGCATTGCCGCGATGAGCCGCTCCGGAATCTACGGTCCTGCGCGCCTCTGCACCGGCATCTTCGGCGCGGCCGATCTGCGCGCAGGCAAAGACGTGGAACCGGTGCTGCGCGCACACATCGCCGCGTCGCCCTACTTTCGCGGCATCCGCACGTTGATTCCGCGTAGTTTCGAAGGTGCCTTCCTCGAAGGCTATTCGATGCTTGCGAAACACCATTTGAGCCACGACCACTACTCGCCGGACTGCGAACGACTGCGCGACCTGGCGCGGCTGGCGCAGGCGCAACCCGACGTCACGATCATCGTCAATCACCTCGGCGGCCGCGTCGACCCGAACGCCGACCCCAACGAGTTCGCAAAGTGGCGCGCGTGCATCGACGTGATTGCAGAGTGCAGGAACGTGGTGATCAAGCTGGGTGGCGCGCAGCAGCGCGTGGGTCCGTGGGAACCGCCGTTTCACATGCACAAGCGCGCGAAGCCGATCGGTTCCGAAGAACTCTCGGAACTCGTGTTCCCCTGGTATCAGCATGCGCTCGGCGCATTCGGCCCGGACCGCTGCATGTTCGAAAGCAATTTCCCGGTGGATAAAGAGTGCGTCTCGTATCGCACGTTGTGGAATACGTTCAAACGCATCGCCGCGAAGGCCGGCCTCAGCGCTACTGAGAAGGCGCACGCTTTCAGCGGCACTGCGGCGCGCGCGTACCGGCTGACGTTGCCGGCCAACGGCGGTTAGACTCGAAACACACTCACGGGGAGAACGATCCATGCGCATCATCGACGTAGACGCCCATCTGCACGAACCGCTCGATTGGGTGGAGCGCACCGACCCCGACCTCGCGAAACAACTCGGTCGACCGGCGCGTTTTCTCGAAGTGGCCGATGCGGTGTTCGGCGTGTCGAATCCGGCCGTGGCGCAGCTTCCGCAGCAGCAGCGGCCGCAGAAGGCGTGGGATACGGTGTTGCCCGGCTTCGTTCAACACCTCGAGATGACCGACGTACGTCAGCCGGAAAAACAAAGCGAACTCGCCGGCGATCCGTTCTGCGATCCTGTCGCCCGTTTGAAACTCTGCGATTCGGAAGGCATCGACGTGCAGTTTCTGAATCCCACCTTTCTCGTCGGCCCGTTCGTGCAGGCGGCCCGCGCGCGTCGGCGCGATCTGATGCCGCGCATCCGGCAATGCTGGAACCGGTGGGCGATGGATCTGGTGCACGGCCACACCGACCGCCTGATGCCCGTCACGCAGATCGACCTGAACGACCTGGACGGTTCGATCGAAGAGATGACGCGCATGCGCGCGCTCGGCAGCCGCGGCTTTGCCATCAACGAGTCGCCGGTGGGCATCGGCCGCTTCGACAGCGACGGCAACAGTCCGCTCGCGCGTTCGATCACACATCCGGATTTCGACCGGTTGTGGTCGGCGGCCGAAGACCTCGGCATGGCCGCCATTGCGCACGTCGGCTTCGCGCGCGAACGCATTCAGTTCGGCTGGGCGAACAACGGTGCAAACGATCTGTCCACCTATACGCTGCTGAACTCGGCGGTCACATCGCAGATCGGCCCGCAACTGCTGCTCGGCGCACTGGCGCTCGACGGCGTGCTGGAGCGGCATCCGAAACTGACGGTGGTAGTCGAGGAAGTGGGCATCTCGTGGTTGCCTTCGCTGCTCGGCATGCTCGATCACGTGGTCGGTCGCAAAGATCACTCGTTGCTGGCCGACGGCGAGTTTCGCCCCGACTTCGCAGGCCCCGCATACAAACTGCCGCTGAAACCCTCGGAGTATCTGCAGCGGCAGGCAACGGTAACGCCGCTCGTCGTGAACGAAGCGTTGCGCCCCGTGCTCGACGCCGTGCCGCCGGAGATGTTGTGTTTCTCCAGCGACTATCCGCACGTGGAAGGCACCGCGTCGGCGGTTGCCATCTGCGAACGGCAACTCGCGGGGCTCGCGCCGCACGTTCGGGAAACGTTTTACGGCGGCATCGCGCAGCGAATCGGGCTCTAACTCGGCGCTCGGCGGAAGAACACCACGCTCCACACCGGACCGAACACGAACCACAAGATCACCGACACGAGCGCAAAGCGGAACCAGCCGTACAGTTCCCGCGCGTTCGTTTCGTTGTCGACGTAGGCGATCAGCGCCATCAGCAACACGATTGCGATGAACCACGCCACGATGCAGCGCAGCCACAGCTTCAGTTCGTAGCGCACCGCCGCCCAGCCAACGGGTGCAGGAAGGGGCGCCGGCCCGTTCGCGAACCGGTGCGCGAAACGTCGATCGGCCCAATCGACGACGAGCCCGCCGAACGCAACCGTGAACCCGACATAGGCCGTGGCGAGACCATGCGCGAACGTCGCCGGCCTTCCTCCTCGCAGGTCGAGCGCGGTCAACGCGAGCAGCAGCAGATCGACCGCGGGCAACGCCAGCAACAGAATCCGGCTGAGCCGCCGGTACAGAAGCAGGTAACGCGCAACCAGCGCCAGCCCGAGCACCACCCAGAATGCGGCTTCGGTGCCGACGATCAGCGCGTACAGATAGTTGGAGTTGTCGAACACCTGCGACGGCTCGACTGCTTAGAAGAAGGCGCGGAGGAATGCCGCCGCTTCGTCCGAAATGCCGCCGATCTTGTTCGTGGCCTGCCGGTTGAGTTCCGTCTCGGGC
>CAZLDA010000608.1:0-2840 GCA_964557875.1 uncultured Pseudomonadales bacterium
ATGGTGACGTTCTGTCCGGGCTTGTCGACGTATTCGCCGTTGATCTTGAAATCTTCGACCGCCTTCTCCCCGGCCTTGCCTGAAAGCGAACCGATGGTCACTTTCTGAAACATCGCGCGCGTCTCGGGATCCATGTCGGGGAACCACTTCGGATCGCCGTACGTGTAGGCGTTCAGGTGATAGAGGCCGACGTACTTCATCACGTCGTAGCCCTGCGCGTTCGGCAACGCATAGTCGGCTTCGCCGAGGTGCCACTTTCCGGTGAAGTAGGTTTGATAGCCGCCTTGCTTGAGAACGGACGCGAGCGTCCATTCGGCTGCGGGCAATCCACCGCCCTGTCCCTGGAACGCGACGGTCGTCATGCCGCTGCGGTTGGGGATGCGCCCTGTCTGCATCGCGGCGCGGCCCGGCGTGCAGCTCGGCTGCGCATAGAACGAGAAGAACGTCATCCCTTCCGACGCCATCTTGTCGATGCTCGGAGTAGGCATGCCACGGCCTTCGCCCCCACCGTACGGGCCAAGGTCGCCATAGCCCGTGTCGTCCGACACGATAAATAGAATGTTCGGCTTTCCAGACGTCGGTGCGGCAAGTACCAACGACGGTGCAACCAGCCAGAGCGCGGCCGATGCCCATACCGCTAGGGTCAACTGTTTCACGTTCATGTGTCCTCCGCTCTTTTTGCTTGTTTGCGGTTCGCAGGACCTTACTGCGATTTCAGCGCAATTTCATCCGCATGTTCCAGTTGCGCCAGGCACGAATTCACGCGGACGCATCGGTCCCAATCCGGTAGTGCGCCATTTGTGTGTCGTCAGCACCGAGGTCGGTGAAGTTGTCGTACGTGCGCGCATGGATGAACGTGCGCCATGCCACCGCGCGATAACGCGCTCCGAGTTCGGAAAGTTCCGGGACCGGCTCGATCACTGCATCGCGAGTAGGGTTCGAAAAATACGGAATGCTGAAGCGGCGGCTGCGCGTCATCGGCACCACGCGATGCACCGCCGCACGCCAGCGATCGTTCGTCCACGACTGCATGCAGTCGGCGAGATTCACCACCACGGTGCCGCGCACCGGCGGCACGTCGATCCAGCCGTCGCGTACAGACTGTGTCTGCAACCCGCCGGTTTCGTCCTGCAACAGTAGCGTCAGTACGCCGGGGTCGGTGTGGTAGCCGAGTGCGGTCTCGCCGAGGTCGGGCAGATCTCCGCGTTCGCCGTTCGGCACCGGATCGCCGAGCGGATAGTGATTGAGGCGCACCGTACTGCCGCGTCTGTCGCTTGCGATGCGCGTGCGGCCTTCTTCCGACAACTCGAGCGTGTCGTGCAACAGCAGCAACGTGCGATGCGCCAGCACGCTGAACGCGTCGAAGAAATTCACCATGGCGTCGCGGAAGCCGGGCAGATTCGCAGGCCAGCGGTTCTTGCGATCGAGGCCCGGCACGGCGGGGTCCACGAAATCGAACACTTCCTTCTGGTCGCGCTTGCGTTTGGTGAGTTCGCGGTCGAACCAGCCCAACGGATTGTCTTTGTCGCGCACTACGGACTGCCGCACGGTGCGATCGGCATCGAAGAAGCGTTCGGTTTCGCGCCACGTATGGTCGATGAGCGCATCGAGTCCGTGACCAGAGAGCAGGAAGAAGCCGTGGTCGCGACACGCCGCGTCGAGTGCAGCCAACGAGACTGCGCTGGGGTTCGAGATATCGACGACGGGCACCGCTGGAAGCGAACGAGCTGACACGATTCGAACCTGTGTGTCGGAGGGGCTGCTAATACTGCCGGGCGTATGACGGCAACTCAACGTCGATTGCATCTCGACCGGCTGGCAATCCGGCGCGAGGCACGACACAGTCACGCAATGGGGTCGAAGTTACTTGCCTGGATTCTGCTGAGCGTCACGTCGCTGTGCTGGGCCGCGAACACGATCTTCGCGCGGCTCGCCGTCGGCGAAGTGTCGCCCATGACGCTCGTGATGCTGCGCTGGCTGATCGTGCTCGGTGTGCTGGCAGTGATCGCGCGCCGCCCGCTGCGCAACGACTGGCCGAAGCTTGCGCCGCACCTGCCGCGCATCGTCGCGATGGGTGCGTTCGGCTACACCCTGTTCAACGTGCTGTTCTACGTGGCCGCGCATCACACCAGCGCAATCAACCTCGGCATCATTCAGGCGGTGATGCCGATCTTCATCTTCCTGATCGCGTTCGTACGGTTCCGAACGCCGGTGCTGCCGTTGCAGGTGGTGGGTGTTGCAGCTGCGGTGTTGGGTGTAGTGCTGGTTGCAGCGCGCGGTGACTGGCACAACCTGCTCACCACCCAATTCAACCAAGGCGACCTGATCATGATCGGCGCGTCGTTGCTCTATGCGGCCTACGCAGTTGCGCTGCGTTCGCGGCCTGCGTCTTCGGCGCTCGCATTCTTCGCCGTGATGGCCGCCGCCGCGTTCGTCACGTCGATCCCATTCACGATTTACGAATGGCTCGCCGGCGACCTCATCTGGCCCGACCGCAACGGCTGGGGATTGATCGTCGCAATCGCGCTGTTGCCGTCACTGCTGTCGCAGCTGATGTTCATGCGCGGCGTCGAGCTGATCGGCCCGGGCCGCGCAGGATTGTTCGTGAATCTGACGCCGGTGCTCTCCGCCGCGCTGGCCGTGTTGCTGCTCGACGAGCAGTTTCACTGGTATCACGCGGCGGCGCTCGCGCTCGTGTTCGGCGGCATCGGCTTGTCGGAGCGCGGCAACCACGCGTGATTGCGGCGAAACGTTCGGCCGGCGCTACCGGCAGTCAGCGCGTCATTCGAACGCGAACACCTTCTTCCAGTCGTTCTTCATGCTGATCACGACCCAACCGT
>CAZLDA010000609.1:0-2836 GCA_964557875.1 uncultured Pseudomonadales bacterium
GGAACACAGGAGATTTTGCTTTGGAACAAAAGACAGTCGGAATCTCGATGCTAGTTGAGGACTTCAGACGGCGCTTCGAGTTCATGCAACGCATGACGATCGACTTCGTAGCCGCGGTCCCGGATGCCCATTGGCACTACTCGCCGCAGCCGCCGCTTCCGAACGGTGCGATCCCCGATGGTAGACACGGCAACGGCTTTGCGCCTTTCAGCAAGCAGTTGCGTCATGTCGTGTGCGTTCGCGGCGTGTACGGAGAATCTATGGTGACGAAGCGCGCCGACTTCGCGAAGAAGCACTCGCACTACACGGGTGGGCTTGAGCGGGAGGAGCTGTCGATTGCATTAGTCGACAGCTATCGCGACTTGCTCGGCAAGTTCGAAGCGGCGGACGAACGCGCGTCGATAGATTTTTTCGGGACGCCGTTCAGTCTCGGCGGTCTCGGTTACACGATTGTTCAACACGAAGCGATTCACCACGGCCAGTGGAGTATCTATGCAGGACTGGCCGGATTCGAAACGCCGCTGAGCTGGCGCAACGAATGGGGGCTGTGACGATGGACCGCTCGTCATGAAGTCGATCGCCTCGATGCATGCGCTGCACGCCGACATCACCACACTCGAAGTCGACGCGATCGTGAACGCCGCCAACGCCTCGCTGCTCGGCGGCGGCGGTGTGGACGGCGCGATCCATCGCGCGGCCGGACCGGAGCTGCTGGAAGCGTGTCGTCGACTGCGCGGTTGCAACACCGGTGACGCGAAGCTCACGAAGGGTTATCGCTTGCCGGCGAGACATATCATTCACACGGTGGGCCCGGTCTGGCGGGGCGGCGACAACGGCGAAGCGGATCTGTTGGCGTCGTGTTATCGGCGCGCGATGGCGATCGCGTCGTCCAACGCGTTCACCTCCATCGCGCTGCCGAGCATCAGCACCGGGATTTATGGCTACCCCATCGAACGCGCCGCGCAGGTTGCGGTGGCGACGGTCGGTGAGTGTCTGGAAAACGCGTCTACTGTGACGCGCGTTCTCTTCTGCTGTTTCTCAACGGCGGATCTGCGCGTGTACGAACGCATTCTCGAGGACATGCAGCGGTGAGCCTGTTCCTTCTCAGATGCTCCGAGTGTCGGAAATGCTACAGTCCGCCGCCTCACGATGGCGTTCGCGTTCATGAGTGATCATCCTTTCGCAACGCTGCGCGTTTCGCGCGATGAACTCGCCGCGGAGAGACTGCCGGACGATCGGTTGGCAGCGGTCGTCGATTCGATTCGCGTGCACGGTGCGGCAATCATCGAGGGTGCGGTCGACCTCGACCATTGCGACCGGTTGCACGCAGCCATGATCGAAGACCTGCCGGCGGCGCTGCGGCATCCCTTTGCGCTCGATGTTCGCGGCCACGTTCAGCACAACCCGCCGCCGCGCGCTCGCGACTTGTATGCCGACATCATCGCGAATCCGATCGCGCTGTCGGTGGCGCGCGCGCTGATGGGCCGCGTGCGCCTCGCGCTCTATACGGGCAACACAATGCTCGGGCATACCAGCGAACAGCAGCCGGTGCATTGGGACGACTATCAACTCTGGTCCGGTCTCGAACAGGCGCCGCCCACGTCCTCGCTAGCAGTGAACATTCCGCTCGTCGACGTATCGCTCGCCAACGGCGCGCTGGAGGTGTGGCCGGGCACCCATCGCGACGTACGCTCCGGCGAACACCGAAAATCGCTGCTCGTTCCTGACGAATGGCTCGAGGCGCGTCGTTCACAAACACCGCCCGTGCGCGTGCCGTTGTCGAAAGGCGCATTGTTGCTGCGCGATCTGCGCATGTGGCACCGCGGCACCACGAATTCCACCGGCGCAGCGCGGCCGATGCTCGCGCTGTCGTATCAGCCGTGGTGGTATCGGCCGGTGGCGATCGACTTCTACAAAGACGCCGAGCCGGTGCTGACGAAACTGCGCGTTCCGGTCACCGCGCGCTATCGCGAGTCGTTCGACCATCTCGCGTGGCCGCCGAACTGGGAGCTGGTGCCGGCACCGGTCGACTGACGCGCAGCGTTCGTAAACAGGAGGGGAACGTGGGGTACGTTGTTTCGGCGATGCTGGTGGTCGTGGCGATCATTCATCTGTTGCCGGTATCCGGCGTCGTCAGCGGCGCGCGTTTGCAGGCCTTGTACGGCATCCCCGTTGCCGAGCCGAATGTGCTGATTCTGATGCGCCATCGCGCAGTGCTGTTCGGAATCCTGGGCGTCTATTTCCTGGCCGCGGCGTTCCATCCGCCATTGCAGCCGCTCGCGTTCGTTGCCGGACTCGCAAGCGTGGTGCCGTTCCTTTGGCTTGCGAAGTCGGTGGGCGAGTACAACGCGCAAATGGCGCGCGTGTTTCGGGCCGACGTCGTGGCGCTCGTCGCTCTTATCGTTGGCCTGGTCGCGTATGCAATGCGGTAAAGGCTGATCGTGGCGAATGCGCCTGGTGCGTTTGCCGGCACGGCCGTCTACTACGCGCGCTATCGCCCGCCGTATCCGGAGGAGTTCCTCGCCGAACTGAGAGCGCGCGCCGGCGCGCGTGGCGACGGCATGCTGCTCGACCTCGCCTGCGGTCCCGGTCGAGTCGCCCTTCCGATGGCGCCGCATTTCGGCCGCGTTCTGGCGGTAGACGTCGAAGCCGAGATGATCGAGACGGGCCGGCATGAAGCGGGTGCGCGCGGTGCGGAAAACGTCGAATGGCGCGTCTCGCGTGCGGAAGATCTGCAGTTGTCGCCGAACTCGATCGAGCTCGTTACCGTGGGCGAAGCGTTTCACCGGCTCGATGCAACGCTCGTGTTGCAGCGCGCGGTGGAGTGGCTTCGGCC
>CAZLDA010000610.1:0-2825 GCA_964557875.1 uncultured Pseudomonadales bacterium
GTCGAGGCGGTGCTGTTCGAACACCCCGCCGTTCAGGATGTTGCGATCATCGGCTTACCGCACCGCATGCTTGGGGAAGAAGTGGCGGCCGTCATCGAAGCGCGCGCGAACCACACGATCGATCCGGAGGAAATACAGGCGTTCGTTGCAACGCGTTTGGCGCGCTTCAAGGCACCTACTCAGGTGTTGATATCCGATGGCCCGTTGCCGCGAACGGCGACCGGCAAGGTACTGAAGCGAGAACTAAAACAAAAGTACTCGGTGTGACGCAACTTAGGTCGATTGTTGGGGAGGGGACACGATGAGGGTTCTGTTGGTGGGTTTGTTGGCGCTCGTCGCGTCGTGCGGCGATCCGATCATGATTCTGCCGGGCGGCGCACTGAAAGGAACGCCCGCTGCGACGCCGGCAGACTGGTCGTCCGTCGCGGGCGTGAAGACGATTCAGGTCGAGTTCCGTCTCAAAGATCCGTACTCGCACAACATCTGGGCCGTGGGGATCGGCCCTGACCTCTACATCGCGACCGGTGCGAAGGGCACACGCTGGACGCCGTTCATCGCGGAGGATCCGAGGGTACGCGTGCGCGTGGGCGCCGAGTTGTTCGATCTCGTGGCGGTGCCGGTAACCGACGAAGCCGAACGCATGCGCGTGGCAGAGGCGTACACGAAGAAGTACGACGTGAAAGCCGACGACAACTGGGTGGCGGCGGGGCTGATCTACCGGCTCGACCGGCGCACCTGATTCTGGATTGCTCGGGCTGTTGCAGCCCGAGACGGCGAGCATCGCAACAACTGTGTCGGCGCAGCCAACAGACGAATATCCCTTCCGCGCGATCGCCGAACGCGGAACTCAGGTTCAGGGTTTCGCGTGACCGTCGAGGTAATCGACGATCGCCGTCATTTCGGCTGAACTCGGCACCATGACACCACCGTTAGTCGTGGACTTTTCGGTGATGTGCTGTTGCATGCGCCCGGTCACGTCTGCCCACTCCTTGGCCGTGTGTTTGTCCGGAGGCGGCGGCGCGTGACATTGCGAGCAGTACTTCGCTTCCAATCTTGCGCCGGGAGAACTCGCGTCCGGTAACGCGTTCGTTGCGTCCCGGTTCCACATCCAACCCATCCCGCGCATCGTCTGCATGTCGCGATACACGGCGTAGTAATGCTGTCGGATGAGCGCGTCGCGCTTGGTCGGATCTGTTTCCGCGGCGATCGCGGCGGTCTGTTTGCGCATCTGCCGTTGCAGCACCTGCATGTGCTTCTGGTAACGCGCCGGCGTTTCGTTCGGAGGCGCCCAACCGTGTTCCCGCCCCGTGCCGTGGTACCAGCCCATCGTGCCGCCGCCCATAATCTCGGGGCTCATCATCACCCAATCGGAGGGACTGTTCGGATTCATGCCCGGCCACTGCCGCATCGACTGCATGTAGGCCTGCATCATCGACCAGTGACTCTGCATCGCTTGCTGTTGCGCCTGCGGATTGGTAGCGCTCACCTTTGCGAGCTCCTGCGCCAACGCGTCGAGCTGCTTCTGAAGTTCCTCGATCTTCGCCGCGTCCTGACCTTGGGCCGCTACGACTGCCCCTGACATCAGCGGCAACAGAACGCACACAATCATCGCGACGACTGGACGGATATCGATTCGCATGCGGTGACCTCGCGGTGAGCGGCTGTGACGATAGAACTCCACGCGTATACGCCACTCCCATCGCATCGATTGGCCACCGCTATCGAGGTCGCGCCGTCGTCTTCCACAAACCCACGACCGATGTATCACACGAATACCCACACATCGCCGCCGGGCTCATTGAGCCGTCTCAATTCCAGCGTAGCCGCCATTCATTCGATATAGGTACTTACCGCCCCCTCGTTTGCATGATCGAAGCAGACGAGGCGTCGTGGCCGATACGGTTTCCTATCGACGCGGCTTGCGCTGGGCGGAGGTGTCGAGTTCTCGATTCGCGTCCGCTGACTGCATTCGAGCGATGAGTGCGAGCAGCGCGTCCCCGGTGCGCTCCGGGGCGGTTGCAGGATCGAGATGCGCGCCGTCGACTTCCACGACCGGCCATCCCCGCGATGCGGCGTCTGCCGCTTCGGCTGCGTACGTGTTCGAAAGCTGCAAATAACCGCAACGCCGGGCACTCCATTCCGGCACGTCTGCAACATCGTCGAACCACGCGCGGCTCAATCGGGGCAGGTCGCTTTCGAATTGCGCGCGCATTTTTGCGTCCGAAATGACGCGCTCCAGACGCTTCGCACCCCACCAGTGCGACCAGGGCGGCAGATACCCGTCTTCAGTCGGAAGGGTATCGATGAAGCGAAGGAAATCGGCGTCGACCGGCGCAACCTTGCCGTGCGACGGCGGCACACGTGCATCGAGGAAGATCAGCAACGCTGCGTTGGAGCGCTCCGCGAGCGACGGCAGCAGCAACCCCGCGGCGCTGTGCGCGATCAAGATCGGTCGATCGAGATCACCGAGGCGATCATCGGCCAGTCGTGCCGTCCAATCGCGCCAGGCCGTCGAGGGGGGCGGTGTAGGTACGCGGCATCGCCACCCGCGACGTTCGAGTGCGGCGGCGGTCGGCAGGAGCGACGCCGCGCCGACGAGCGGACTGTGAATCAGAACGAGGTTGCGCAGTGCGGATCTCAACCGGATTGCGACGATGCGATCGGCACCACCGGCGCCGCGCCCAGTGTTTTCACTGGAACGCCAATCAACGCGTGCAGGTTCTTGTGGAAGTGCACGATCGCTTTCTCGAAGTAGCCGTACGTGAAGTGTTCGTTCGCGCCGCTGGCAATGCCGTTCTGAATTCCCCGGATCACCGCCGCATCTT
>CAZLDA010000611.1:0-2822 GCA_964557875.1 uncultured Pseudomonadales bacterium
ACGCCTCGTTCGAATTCGTACGCATCTGACCGCGAAGCGTTGCCTCGATCCCGTGGCGTGGCGCGGTGCGGGTACCGGATTGCGCATCGTCGGATGGTCGCTCGTCGCCATCGCCGTATTGCAACTCGCATTCCCGCACTTCTCCTGGGAGCGAGGGCTCGGCGCGCTCACCGCCGGCGGCATCGTGGTGGCGGCTGCTCTGCTTGCCTACCTGCTGGTGCGCCTGTTCCGCGGCGGACCATTGTCCTTCTGGTGGGGGTTGCTGCTCACCATGGCAGTACTCGCCCTGACGTTCGGCTTCGTGGTGGCACCGTCCGGCCTCGCCGCCATGCTTGCCGCCGTCACAACATCCGTCGCTCTGTTATGCGGCGGCGCGGCACTCTGGCGCGCCAACGGATTCACTCGCGCGCGCGCCGCCGCAACGGTCATCGGCGCGCTCGGTGCAACTGCGTTACTGGTCGCGATATTGCTGCCGGGATGGAACGGCCCCAAGCCGCGTGACTGGACACCGCAGCAGGTCGCGGCCCTGAACCTGCCGAACCCCGGTACACGCGGCGCGTTTCAAGTCAGCACGCTCACGTACGGGAGCGGTCACGACCTGCATCGCGAGGAGTTCGGCGAAAAGGTCGACATCGTCAGCGACTCGGTGGACGGATCGAAACTCATCGAGGGTTGGTCGGGCCCTGCCGGATGGGCGCGCACGAAATACTGGGGATTCGACGTGAAGGAGTTGCCGCGACAGGGCCGCGTCTGGTTTCCGGAGGGCGACGGCCCGTTTCCGCTCGTGTTGATGGTGCACGGCAATCACGACATGGAGGATTTCTCCGATCCCGGTTATGCGTATCTCGGCGAGTTGTTCGCGAGCCGCGGCATCATCGCCGTGTCCGTGGACCAGAACTTCCTCAACAGCTCGAACGCCGACCTGCTGGGAGGTATCAAAGGCGGCCTGAAGAAGGAGAACGACGCGCGCGGATGGATGTTGCTCGAACACCTGCGCTTGTGGCGGCAATGGAACCGGGATCCCGCCAGCCGGTTTCACGGCAAGATCGACCTCGATCACCTTGCACTGATCGGCCATTCGCGCGGCGGCGAAGCGGTCGCCATCGCGGCGTTGTTCAATCGTTTGCCGTACTACCCCGACGACGGTCGCGTCGCGTTCGACTACGGCTTCAACCTGCGCGGCGTCATCGCCATTGCACCGTCCGACGAGCAGTACGAGCCGCGCAACGAACCAACGAAGTTCAACGACGTGAGTTATCTCGTCATTCAAGGTAGTAACGACGGCGATGTGCAGTCGTACATGGGTTCCGCTCAATACTCGCGCATCGAGTTCGACGAGTGCGACCTTTGCTTCAAGGCGGGCTTTTATCTACTCGACGCGAACCACGGCCAGTTCAATACCGCCTGGGGACGCAACGATCTGAGCGGCGGCATGTGGGGACGCATGCTGAATGTCGTTCCAATCATGGACCCCGAAGCGCAGCGCAACGTTGCCGATGTACTGTTCGGCGCATTCCTCGAAGTGGTGTTGCACGAACGCGACGAGTATCGACCTTTTCTGGCGAATCCTGCGGCGGGGCTCACCTGGCTGGGTCCCAACATCCGCTTCGTCAACGAATACTCTGCTGCGGACGAAACGCCGATCGCAAATTTCGACGAAGACGCCGATCTGACGACCGGGTCCGCTCGCGGCGTTCGTATCCGCAGCACGTCGCTCGCGCGCTGGCACGAAACGGAGCTTCCGTTGAAGTGGAACGATCTCGATACACAGGCGGCCGTGATCGGCTGGCACAGAACGGACGACGACACCGTGCCTGAACTGCGCATCGATCTTCCCGAATCCAGTGCGCCCAGCCGACTCCTCAGCTTCAGTCTGGCGATGTCCGGCGACAGCCCCCTGGAAGAAGACGCTGACGAAGAGTGGAAAAGACCCGACTCCGTCGATTTCCACATCGTGCTGACGGACCGAGAAGGTCGCGAGGCGACGGTGGCGTTGTCGAGCCTGCAACCGCTCTATCCGCCGATCGAGGTTACGACACGCAAATTCAGATTCCTCGACGCGGTGGATCCGTCGGAGCCGATCTTTCAGCGTTACACCGTTCCGACGGTGGGTCTCGAGGGGATCGAAGGCGGCGACATCGCGTCGGTCCGTTTCCGCTTCGACGCAACGCCGGCAGGCGTCATCGATCTCGACGACGTCGCACTGAAGTTCGAATCAGCGGGCGGCTAGTCCCGCGACGAACTGTGCAACGCCGTCGGAGAACATCTGCACGGCGAGCAGTACCAGCAACATGCCCATCAGGCGTTCGAGCGCCCTTACGCCTCTGTCGCCAAGCGCTTTCATCAACCACGGCGAGCACGCGAGGATGGCCGTCGCTGCAATCCACGCCAGCACCAGTGCGAGACACCACTCCCACACGCGTTCCGGATGTCGCGAAGATTGCAGAAGCAGAATGGCGATGGTCGACGGGCCGGCCACCAACGGCATGGCAAGGGGGACGATGAACGGATCCACCACCTCTTCGTCTTCAGCGCCGGCCGGACGCGGGAAGATCATCCGCAGCGCGATGATGAACAACAGAATGCCGCCGGAGAGACTCAACGTCGGCTGCGTCAACCCCATGAACCTCATCACCGGATTACCGACGAACAGGAACAGCAGCAGGATGGCCAGAGCAATCGTCAGTTCACGCGCGACGATGCGCGATCGCGTGCGGGCATCGAAGCGCGCGAGCACCGCGTTGAAGACCGGAATATTGCCGAGCGGATCCATGACGAAGAACAGCGTCACGGCAACGGCGAGGATGTCGGGATAGTTCATG
>CAZLDA010000612.1:0-245 GCA_964557875.1 uncultured Pseudomonadales bacterium
AACGGCGACCAGAACAAAGACGCCGAACGCCTTGGCTATTTTCACTCTGTCCGCCCCTTCGGATCGCCCCTCGGCGCGCGGTCCATAGGTAGACCGCAGTGTGCGCTTGACCCTGCGCCAAGGATTGGGACTGTAGATTCCATGATCTTCATTCAGAACGCGCTCCTGGTCGACGACCATTGACCACGCAAACCTGGGTCACTCGTCGCGCTGTCGTTTCACCGCAGAGAGCATGTCCATCAACC
>CAZLDA010000612.1:255-2806 GCA_964557875.1 uncultured Pseudomonadales bacterium
GCCGCACCCTGCGTAGTGCCGTTGGCGTCGGACTCCATCGCGTCGATGATGGCTTGCATGCGCGCTCGCTTCTCTGGTGGCAGCGCAAGGATGCGTCGTGCGATGTCGTCGAGATCGGCAGCATCGTCATCGATCATGTGTGCGACACTCCCGTATCAACTCGTCAGCGTGTGACGCTCATTCCAGCGTTCGCGACAGTGCAGCGATCTGCTCATCAATTGCGCTGAACGTTCGTCCGATATCAATGTTCACCGCAATGACTTCTCGGCAGACGATTTTCTCGCCGTTTGGGAAGCGCAGTTCTATGATTCCGTTTCCGAGCACCGCCTTTTGGTACTCAAGGACCGCAATTTCTTCACGAGGGCAGCCGGGCCGAGCGCCACTTGTATCCAAGTCCGGGTGAGCCTGGCCATCGCGGAACGAAAGGACAAAGCCAATCGAAAGAGTGTCCAGATCGTTCCGCGCCCTGAGAAGGATGACGCCGTCGTGTGCTCTCACAACGGTCAAGGTCAGATTCTCCATTGCGGCCCATGGTGGGTCAGGCCACTTGTTGATGGACACGTGCAGTCCGTTCAGCCCATTGCTCCTGCGTGGGACCGAGCCTTCCGCCTTCAAATCCGCGACTTGTTGGGAGGTCAGGAATTGGTAAAGAGGACGTAATGCATCGCGGTTTCGATATACGTCCATTTCATCGGGAACCCCGAGTTCTTCCCTGATGTACTTCATTGCCAAGGCCCGGACCATGTCGAGGTCTTTCGCAATGCGAACGCGATCCGACGCCACATCCGGGTCAACTAGGTCTCGACCCAAACTTGCGTGTGCGATCGCGCATCGACCGCTCTCGTAGATGTGCCTTCCAACATCAATGTTCTCAGCGTGCAGGGTAGCAACGCGCTCCCCGCCCTTCTCCGTGAGATGAGGAATTGCGTTGTTGATCCATTCGCCGCGAGCCCCGCCCTCAGCGAACTGAGATTCAATGACTTTGTAGAAACTTAGGAACGCATAGCCTTGATGCACATGTTCAAGGTGAAGTCCCTCTCGCCAGAACGCGAGCGCGCGCCGGACGTTTCCACCTTCGATCACAGGCATGAAGTTGCAGTTGAAGCCGTTCGGCGATCCATCCATTGGACCAGGACGTACACCGGCTGCGGAAAATCCAATTGGGTGGCTTGCCGTGATGTAGTCGACTACGTCGACGTAGCCTCGCTTGAACCAGCCAAGAACGGAAGTGAACCGGTACACCCGGTCTAGGGTCGCCTCAAGGTTGGCACGATCAACATGGCGAACCAATATGGACGCGCTCACCGGCCCTTTTGATTGGCGTTCCGGTTCCAAACCACGAAGAAAATACTCATTCCCGTCGTAGCGCAGAACAACATCGTTTTGCGGCCAAGAGATGGAGTGATGCATCGCCGCTATGAGCCATCCTCGCTGCGCACGTAGAAAATCCTTCGCTGCATCTCCAAACAGATGCTCGATGTATGGGCCGGGTTCGATCATTCGGAAGTGCCCTTGATCACGTCTACTTTGCGATGGTTCAGCCCATCATAGGGCAACACACAACAGCGCCTTTCTCGCCCTTCGATGAGCAATCATCACTCCGCCCTCCTGCGTCTACCGTTGAACAACTCAGTCCGTCCAACAGCCTGCGAATAGTTCGGATTCTTCACCTTGATCCACGTCGTGCGCCTGCCGACCTTGCGATACGGACTGACCAGCGGCTTGCACACGATCCCTTCCATATCGCGCGCGCACATCTGCTCGTACAGCGGCACGCCTTCGCCAACGATGTGATCGACGAAGAACGTGCGCTTCGCGGCCCTGCGAATCTGTTGGCGGAGCATCTGCTTTCGCTTGAGCAGCGGCAGTTCACGCAAGTCGACATCGTTGAGCCAAAGCAGATCGAACGCAGCGAACAGCGCGGGCATGCGACCGTGCATCAGATCGTTGAACTGCGCTCTGCCATCGTCATCGAGCACGACGAGTTCACCGTCGATGATCGCGTTTGTCGCCTTGATGTCGCTCGGCATGACGAGCATCAGATCGGCGAATCGCTTGTAAGCGAAGTCGTTGCGGCTCACCAGTTTGCAGATGCCGAACTCGATGTACGCCATCGCGCGGAAGCCGTCATGCTTGATCTCGAACAGCCACTCGTCGTGATTGAACGGCGTCGTCTGTTGCACCAGTTCCATGGGTTCGACAGTGGGCAGCGTGGGTGGCATGGATGGCGCCGTTCCGGCCTTAGATCGGGTGCACGGTACCAGCAGTCCACATTGCTTCGTACGTCGCGGAAAGTGGCGCGTACGCGTCTACTATCTGCGTCAACGTCGTTGGGGCGTTTTTCGCGCCATCCTTGAACGACGCCCCGCTCTGATAGCACTTGATTCCATCGATGAATACAAAGCGGTCGTGGTGGTTGGGCGAAGAACGTACCTCGATCGGCGTTCGGTGTTGCTGATGGAATGCAGTTGCCGCAGGAACGAGTGTCTTCACTCGCTCGCGGGCCAGTAGCCGAACCGTCACTCCCTGACGAACATGCGGCAGGTAACGC
>CAZLDA010000613.1:0-2799 GCA_964557875.1 uncultured Pseudomonadales bacterium
GAGATCGCGTCTTGCGCCATTGTGACGCCGTTGGCCAGTGATGTGGCAACGCCGCTTACATAGATTGCCGCGCCCGCGTTCAAAGCTACGATCTGCGCGGCGGTAGACTCGGGTTCGCTCAACGCCCGGTTCACGAGTTCCAAGCTTGCGCGCGGCGAGTCGGCCACCAACTGGTCGAGCGGCGCAACTTCGATTCCGAAATCTGCCGGCTCGATTCGAAATCGAGTGATACGTCCGCCCTTCAGTTCAACGACCTCTGATGGCCCGGCAATGGACAGCTCGTCGAGGCCATCGGCATGCACGAGCATCACGTGGCTGATGCCGAGCTGTTGAAGTACCTGTGCGAGTTTCTCCATACGTTCCGCCGCGAAAACGCCGATCACCTGATTCGGCGCGGATGCAGGATTAGTGAGCGGCGCCACCAGGTTGAAAATCGTGCGCGTGCCGAGTTCCTTGCGCGCTGCCGACGCATGCTTCAAGGCGCGGTGATGCGCCGGCGCGAACATGAATCCAACGCCCGCATCGCGGACACAACGACCGATCTGGTCCGGTGTCAGATTCAGATTGACGCCTGCGGCCTCGAGAACGTCGGCGCTGCCGCTCTTGCTGGTCATGCCGCGGTTGCCGTGTTTTGCCACGTGTGCACCAGCCGCTGCAGCGACGAAAGCGGCTGCGGTAGAAATGTTGAACAACTTCGAAGAACCGCTGCCGCCGGTGCCGCACGTGTCGACGAGATAAACAGGTTCGACTGCGACCTTTTCCGATAGCCCACGCATTGCTTCTACCGCACCGGTGATTTCGTCGACGGTCTCGCCTTTGACCTTCAACCCCATCAACACGGCACCGATCTGCGCATCGGTTGCCGCACCGGTCATGATTGCTTCGAAAAGTGCACGTGAATCGGCGCGCGACAGATCCTCCCGCTCGCCAATCTGCGCGAGTCGCTGCTGGATTGCTTCGTTTGCACCCATCGCCTTCACACCGATACCGACGAGCGTAGGAAGTTGCGCAGCAGATCGTGGCCGCAGCGCGTCAGGATCGATTCCGGGTGGAACTGCACGCCCTCGATCGGCAGCGAGCGATGCCGTATTCCCATCACTTCATCCACGCTGCCGTCTTCGTGCTCGGTCCACGCGGTCATTTCGAGACAGTCCGGTAAAGTACTGCGCTCGACGATGAGTGAGTGGTAGCGGGTTGCCTCAAAGGGCGCCGGCAACCCATCGAACACACCCTTACAGTTGTGATGGATCATCGACGTTTTGCCGTGCATTACACGGCGCGCGCGAATCACGTTGCCGCCGAACACGGCTCCGATGCACTGGTGGCCGAGGCAGACCCCGAGCAGTGGAATGTGTCCACCGAACGTGCGCACCACCTCCATCGAGATGCCGGCCTCGAGGGGAGTGCAGGGGCCGGGCGAAATGACGATGAATTCCGGGTCGAGTTTTTCGATCTGCGACAGCGTGATTTCGTCGTTGCGGTGCACGACCACTTCGGCCCCGAGCTCCGCCAAGTACTGGACGACGTTGTAGGTAAACGAATCGTAGTTATCGATCATTAACAGCATGTGAAAGCCACCTTTTGAGACGAAAGCGGATCTGTCCTTCGACGAACCGTGGTCGCGCGGCGCGGTCGTTCGGCGGTCGAGGGATTTTTAAACGTGTAGCGTGATGCGTGATGGGCAGGGCGCCCACCATGACGTCCGACGGAGCGTCGGACGGAAACGGTTATGTGACGGCTTTCGAAGCATCGTGCGCTTATACGGGAATCGAGCTCGCCGCGCAATGTTTTTACAGGCTTGGCGGTATCTGCCGGTAACAAACTGATACATCAAAATGACCGTTCGAAACCGTGATTCTCTAGTTGCAGATGATCGCGAACTGTATACTGCTCGGCCTGTTAACCAATCAAATTAGACCCCGCCAACCATCGCCTGCACCTTCAGCGTAATTCGTGTCCGCGGTCGCTGATCAAGGCGTAAAAACCCACCAAAACCAATGAAAATCCTGATTGCGCTCGTCGTAGTGTGTTTGGGTTCTGCAGCCTTCTGGGCATCCTTTGATCACCCGCTTCCCGCCCCGGATTGGTCCGGAAAATTAGGCGGCATTTCGTACAACCCGAGCGGCTTGTACGACCAGGAGAGCTTCGATCAACCGGTCCCCGAAACAGTCATTCGTGGGGACATGGAGCAACTGGCGACGGTGACGAATCGTATTCGTACCTACTCGGTCGATCGTGGTCTCGATCGGGTGCCGTACGTCGCAAAAGAGTTCGGCTTGAAGGTGACGCTCGGCATCTGGCTGAGCGATGACCGTCTGCTGAACGAAGCTGAACTCGCGCGCGGAATCGAAGTCATCCGCGACAACCCGGATACGGTCGACCGAGTCATCGTCGGCAACGAGGCCGTCTTGCGCGGCGAACTGACGGCCAGCGACGTCGTGGCCTACATGCATCGCGTCAGGAACGCGATTGCCAACCCGAACATCGAAGTGGGCACTGCCGACGTGTGGAGCGTCTGGCTCAAGTACCCGACTCTCGCGCAGGGCAGCTCGTTCGTCGGTATCCATCTGCTGCCCTATTGGGAAGGCATTGCCGCCAATCAGAGCATGGGCTACATCGCGGACCGCTACGCGATGATCAAAAAAGCGTTCCCGGACAAGAAGATCGTCATCGCTGAAACCGGCTGGCCGTCGGAAGGTCGCGTGAAGAAAGGTTCGGTGCCGTCCGAGTCGATGGAAGCGTTTTTCATTCGCAAGTTCCTGAAGCTCGCGGCGTCGAACAACTACGACTACTACATCA
>CAZLDA010000614.1:0-321 GCA_964557875.1 uncultured Pseudomonadales bacterium
ATTGATCGCAACAAGCGTCGCCCACCCTGGTTCCTGCAGCGTTCCGAACAGACGACGGAACACGACGTAGACGGCGTAGATCATTCCCCACGTCGCAACGATTGCGCCGAAGCCACCGACACAGCGCAACAACGCGTTGGAATTGCCTATCAACAGGTCGGAGAACTGGCGGAAACGACGCCGGAAGTTGTACCGGCTGCGACCGTGAGAACTCGCTTCGTGTGCCAGCTCGACCGGAAAGAAATCAAACGTGACGTCCGCGAGCATGGCAGGTATGAACGGTCGATTGGTATTCACCTGCAGCATCGCTTCAACCACCGG
>CAZLDA010000614.1:331-2798 GCA_964557875.1 uncultured Pseudomonadales bacterium
GCGCACGAATGAGCTTCAGCGGCGACATGCGACATGGCACGCCGAGTATCAACCGATCAAAGTGGCTCTTCACCCAGCTGGAAAACACCACGAACCGACCGTGATGGCGCGTTCCGAAATCGGCCACCACCACGTCGTGATCCTCGTGCGCAATCAGCGCCGGAATATCTTCGGGGCGTTGCTGCAGGTCGTCATCGAGCGTGATGATCCAGCGGCCCCGAGCATGCGCAAGCCCACACAGAACCGCACTGGCTTTCCCAAAGTTCCGGGTCAATCTGATCGCAACGACCACGCCCGGCCGCTGGTTAGCGAGGCGTTCGAGCGTCATCCATGTCTGCGCGGCCCTGGAACCGTCGTCGACCAGAATGATCTCGTAGCCGTGCCGGACAATGTCTTCGAACACGGCCGCGGTTCGTTCCACGAGACGTTCGACGGACCGGCAACTCTCGTAGACGGGTACGACGACCGAGTATCTGGGCCGCGTCGTGTCGTGAATTCGAGTAGTCACGTCAGGCGGCGTTCGACGACGCGCTTGATGGCCATCAACCTGCGATTCCGGATCGCGAGTTCGGCTGGCGCATCGATGACATATCGACCGACGTTCAAATGCGGCCGCAAGCGCTCCACCTCATCGGGGTCGAATGCTGCGTCGTCGCTCGACCGGAGAGCATATCCAAACGTTTTCATGAGCTGCCCGCAACGCAGTTCCACATATCGGATCTCAGCATGCGACAGCACGCTTTCGAATTCGCCGCTGTTGGTGCGCATGATGGGACGGCCGATGTTCTTCCATGCATGAATGCGCTTGGCATTCGCCGCCGTCCGCGGGTGTTTGTAGAAGTCGAAGACCGAATCGGTGAAGGGCAGTTCGAAAAAATCGGCAAGCGCGTTCATTTGCGTGACGGACTGCGAGATGAGGTCCTCATACCGCAACGTGAGGATCCGCCCGTTGCGACGCAGTAGGTCGCAGAATGCCAGCGTCCCGGTCTGATCTTCTACCCAAGTGTCCACCGCCTTCTCGACCCCTCCGGGAATCGAATCGGTGCGGACCCATGAACTTGCGACGTCGCGCGGGTCTCTTACCAGAAACACGAAGCGACAATCCGCGAAGTAATGCGCGAGCGTTTCCGCAAACTGGTACGTGTGATTCTCTTTGACGAAGGAATTCACGGCTGAATCCGCCTCCGCCTCCTTCGCGTAAATGCATCGCAGCAGTTCGAGCGCATCGCGCGGCGTGGCGGCCACCAACTCATCGAACGCGACGTGGGTATTCCAAAGGCCGAGCTTTGCGCCGAAGTTCTCGACGACGTCCTCGACCAAGACTCTCCAGTTGCGATCGTTCGAAAGGTCGCCATAGTTGGATCTGTTGTGCGCAAAGATGCGGAACAGATGCGTCGGTGGAGGCGCCGACATGCCCTGAAATGCGCCAGCCAGGCTCGTCAACAGATTGCTACCGGATCGTTCAGTGCACATCAGAAAGTAGAACAACTGTCAGATCCCGTCAGATGAGCGAAGCGCTTCGTCCAGGTGGCGGCACACTATATCTGCGACCTCCGAAGCCTGCTCGACAGTCGTATGAAAGTCGTTGAACAGATTGACCACGTCGCGGTGCAGATCTTCGGCGTTACTGCACGTCGGTCCGCCGAAGAGTCGGGACGCGGGATAGTAGTGGCCGCTTGCAAAATTGCCAGCACGAAATATCCGTTCGAGCAGAACGGGTTTGTTCGGTACTCGAATCTGAAATCGCCATTGACAATAGGCTTCTCCCATTTGTACCGATTCGGGAATGCGCTGCCGATAGATCCCGTTGATCCTTTCCTTGTGATCGGCCACTGAAGCCAACCCGGACGTGACGCGCAGCAGATACGGACCAGCCGCCACGCGCTGACGGGTGGAGGGGATCCACTGGAGAAACGCGTGCATGGGATGGTTCGGATCGCGCGACGGCGTGCCAGTTATCGTGGCGCCAGCATCCTGATGGCGTTTGTAATACGCAGTGATGCGGGCATCGTCCCTCGCATTGAATGGGTGTGCCCCGTCGCTGTACGCCGTGCAGTCGTCGAGATGCGCGAATCCGCCGGTCCCCAGATCGAGGTACTTGCCGTAGCCGGTGCTGAACAGCACCGCATCGGCCCCTTGCAGATCGGTACCGTCCGGTTCCGGAGGCGAAAGACACCTGTCGTCGATGACAACCCGCGCCGGATCCGACTCTTTCCATTGTGCGATGGATTCGGATAGATCACCGAGGGCTCCGTACGTTCGAACGTAGACGATCCCCGAGACGCGCGGCTGCGTACTCTCGAGGCGCCGACTCACGAGCGTTCGGTCCATGCCGAGTTCGCCGTCGATATCGATGAACTCGAATTCCTGACCAACGGTAAGCAACGTCAAAGGAACGACAGGGCAGATGTTCGCGGGCATCAGGATGACGTCCTGCGGACGGGCCATCGACACAAGGAGGTTCCGA
>CAZLDA010000615.1:0-2789 GCA_964557875.1 uncultured Pseudomonadales bacterium
TCGCTGCGAACCTGAAGGTCGGCCGCCCGGATGCGCCCGATGAGCACCTCGAGAAGGCGTGCGTCGATGCGGCGATTCACGACTCGATCCTGGAATTGCCGGAGCGCTACGAAGCGTTGGTAGGTGAGCGCGGCGTCACGTTGTCCGGCGGACAGCGGCAACGTCTCGCGCTTGCGCGCGCGTTGCTGAAAGACCCGCCGGTGCTGGTGCTCGACGATTCACTGTCGGCAGTCGATACCGGCACGGAGGGTTTGATTCTGAACGCGCTGCGCGCGCGGCGCGGCCGCCACACGACGCTGATCATCGCGCATCGGTTGTCGTCGGTGGTCGAGGCCGACCGCATCGTGGTGCTCGAAGCGGGACGCGCGGTGCAGATCGGCAGCCACGCGGAACTGTCGACGGTCGATGGACCGTATCGACACTTGTGTCGCATTCAGGGGGCGCTCGACGCGGAGATTCGGGTCGATGTATCGAGAGCCGGGAGCTAGAGAATCATGTACGACGACGACAACTACGACGACGGTTTCGACGAAGAAGCGCTCGCGCGGCGGATGCGGCTGCATCTGTGGCGAAAGCTGTTCACGTATACGAAACCCTATCGCCGCGAACTGTTCATGCTTGGGTTTTTCGCGATCCTCACGGCGCTGATGGACGTTTCGTTTCCGCTGATCACGCGCGGCGTGATCGACGCGGTGGACGCGCACGGTGCGTCCGTGAATCTGTGGCCCTATGCGGCGGCGTACATCGCGTGCACCACGGCGTTGTCGCTGTCGGTCGGCTGTTTCATCTGGGCGGGTGGAAAACTGGGCACGCATGTCAGCCACGATATCCGGCGCGATGGGTTCGAGAACCTGCAACGACTTTCGTTTTCGTTCTACGACCACCGGCCGGTCGGCTGGTTGATGGCGCGGATGACCTCCGACAGCGAACGGCTCGCCAACATTCTCGCCTGGGCGTTCCTCGACATCATCTGGGGGGTTACGTTGATGCTCGGCATTGCGGTCGCGATGCTGGCGATGAACGTGAAGCTGGCCGTGCTCGCGCTGGCGGTCATACCGATGCTCGCGTGGGTCAGCTTGCGTTTCCAGAAACGCATGTTGCGCAGCGCTCGTGAAGTGCGCCGCACCAACTCGCGCATCACCGGCACGTACAACGAGAGCATCATGGGGGTGCTCACGAGCAAGGCGTTCGTGCGCGAGAGCGAAAATCTGAACGACTTCAAGCAGCTCACCGGCAAGATGTACGACGCGTCCGTGGAAAACATGATTCAGGCCGCGTTGTACGTGCCGATCATCGTGACGCTCGCGAGCCTCGCGGTGGGCGTTACGCTCGCGGTGGGCGGCTTCGATCTGCTGCACGGCGTCATCAGCGTGGGTACGCTGGTTGCGTTCATGGCTTATGCGCGCAACTTCTTCGACCCCGTCGAACAACTCGGCCGCTGGTTCGCCGAAATGCAGATGGCACAAGCCTCGGCAGAACGCATCATCAGCCTGATCGACGCGGTGCCGGCAATCCGCGACTCCGACGACGTCATCGAGGCAACGGCGATGCAACGCGACTTGCCTGCGCGGCAGTCGGTGGGCGAAGACGGCGGACCCGCTCGCATCGAACGCATCGAACTGAAAGACGTGTGCTTCGACTACGGCAACGGCCGGCCGGTGCTCGACCACGTGAACCTGACGGCGAGCAGAGGCGAGACGATCGCGATCGTCGGCGCCACCGGCGGCGGCAAAAGCACGCTCGTCAACGTGATCTGCCGCTTCTACGAACCGACACGCGGCGCCGTGCTGATCGACGGCATCGACTATCGCAAGCGCGGGCTGCACTGGCTGCAGTCGAACCTCGGCATCGTGCTGCAGAACGCACACGTGTTCTCCGGCTCGATCCTCGAGAACATCCGCTACGGACGGCTCGATGCAACGGACGAAGAAGTGCACGACGCTGCGCGCCTCGCGGGTGCGCACGAACTGGTGATGGCAATGGCCGACGGCTACAACACCGAAGTCGGCGAAGGCGGCAGCCGGTTGTCGGCCGGGCAGCGCCAGCTCGTGTCGTTCGCGCGCGCGATCCTTGCCGATCCGCAGATACTCGTGATGGACGAGGCGACGTCGTCGGTCGATACCGAAACCGAACAGCGCATCCAGCGCGGCATGGCAAACGTGTTGGCAGGCCGCATCGCGTTCGTAATCGCGCATCGGCTGTCGACCATCCGTAATGCCACGCGCATCGCGGTGATCGAACACGGCCGCATCATCGAGATCGGTTCACACGCCGAACTCATTGCGCTGCGCGGACACTATTTCGACCTTTATCGGCAGCAGAGCCTCACCGAGACCACTCGCGAGCTGACGGACTTCAGTCCGCGTCTGGTGTGAGGGTGATCACCGTTCGGCGTGCATCGGCGCGGGACGCGCCGGTCATCGCACGGCTCATCACGACGGCGTTCGCGGAATACCGTGATCGCCTGGAGCCGCCGTCGGGTGCGCTGAACGAAACGGCTGCGGCGATCGCGACGGAACTCGCAACTCCGGGACGGTTGGGCTTCGTGGCGCTCGACGCTGCCGAGCCCGTTGGCTGCGTGTTGTGCAAACCCGATAGCGGCGATCTGTACTTCGGGCGGCTCTCGGTGGCGCCCGAACGTCGCGGTCACGGCATCGCGCGACGGCTGATCGACGCGGTGGAAGTGTACGCACGCGACCAGGGCTTCCCGGCAACGTTGCTGGCCGTGAGGATCGCGTTGCCGGAGAACCGGGCACTGTTCGAGCGGTGCGGTTACGTCGAGATCTCGC
>CAZLDA010000616.1:0-2785 GCA_964557875.1 uncultured Pseudomonadales bacterium
GGCGCAATTCCTCGATTGGAGTGCCGGAAAGTCGTGAAATGCGTTTCGGAGTTGCCTGTTGATTGCGTAATATCGCAATCCGAGGTCGGATCGCAGGATTGGTATGCAGAGTCGTTTCGTCGATGCGGCGGGGTTGCGGATGCACTATCTCGAAAGTGGATCCGGGCGGCCAGTCGTCGCTATCCACGGTTGGCCCGAGACCAGCCGCGAATGGGAACGCATGGCCCCGCACCTCGGCAACGGCGTTCGTTTGCTTGCGCCCGACACGCGTGGTCACGGCAAAACGGCAGCACCTGCATCGGGTTACGACCGCGCTCAACTTGCGCTCGACATCGTGCACTTCATGGATGCGCTCGGCATCGACAAGTGTCCGGTGATTGCGCACGACTGGGGCGGCATCATCGCGTGCAAACTCGCGCTCGATCATCCCGACCGCGTCGAGCGCTTGTGCATGATGGATACCATCTGCACCGGTTGGCCCAAGTTCGTGCAGTACTACTACTGGTTCATGGACGGCGATCGCGCCGAGCGATTCTTCGCCAAACACGCGCGTTCGTTCATCGACTTCCTCATCGGCGGCCGGCTGCCTAACGGTTTTCCTGTGCCGCCGGAAAGTCCGTTTCCCATCGATCTGTTTGCGATGACGGCGCCCGATCCGTGGGCTTCGGAAGAAGATCTCGCCGCTTACGCGGAACCGTACTTGCGCGCGGATGACGCGGGCGTGAGTTGTGCGTATTACCGCAGCATGCGCTTTCACCGTGTGATTGCAGATGCGTCGGCCCCGCACGGTGAACGCTACGTGCGTGTATCAGCGGCGGAGATGGGACAGATGTGGAGCCGCCAGCAGATTCCGGCCGAATACCTCGACTACGCACCTGAAGACCGCCACAAGAAGTACCCCGGCAAAACGCTGTGGCTGTACACGAAGAGCGTTGCGGCCGCGTCGGGTTCGACGATCGATGCGCGCGGAATTCCGCGGGGCGATCCGGCGTTCGAAGCATTTCCGCGGCATTTCCCGCAACTCGAGGCGATAGCCGTAGACGGTGGGCACTTCTTCATCGAAGAGCGACCGGAAGCAACGGCAAAGCTGCTGTCGCGGTTCCTCGCGGAGTAGCAATGCCGGCCAGTGCAGTACCGGATCGCGCGACGCTACGCGATACCCTCGGCACCGCCGCGCTCGCGGTGCGCTTGGGGTCGAACCTGGTGTGGGAGCAGTTGATGCGACCGCGCGCGACTCGCGCGCACGAGATTCCACGCAACTACGAATCGATCACCGCCCAGTGGTTCGGCGCGGTCCTGTGCGCCGATACCTATGGTGCAGAGGTGACGTCGGTGCGCGCCGGTCGCAGCAGCACCGGCACGTCGGCGCGGTGCCAGTTCCACATCGAGTACAACGACGCGGGACGACGCGCCGGTTTGCCTGCGAGCGTGTTCGCAAAGGGCACGCCCGATCTGATCACGCGCATCACCGGCACTGTCTCCGAGAGCATGAGCGGCGAGGCGCACTTCTATTCGCTGATACGACCGGAACTGCGCATCGAAGCGCCGATCGGCTATCACTCGGCATTCGACCTGCGCCGCGGCCGTTCGATTCACCTGCTCGAAGATCTGGTCGCAACGAAAGGGGCGACGTTCTGCAATCTGCAGAACCGCATCTATCGAACGCAGGCGGAAGAGGTCGTCAGCTTGCTGGCCACGTTGCACGGCACCTACTACAGCAGCCCCCGGCTGGCGACCGATTTTGCGCGGATTACGCGCTGGACGGAGGGATACGGCCGCATGGTGCGGGCGGCCGATCTGAAGAAATACCACCATCGCGGCTTCGAGAAGGCGCTGGACGTGATTCCGGAAGAGTTGCGGCGCCGTCGCAACGAGGTGTGGCCTGCCATCATCCGGTCCGCCGAGTTGCACAACGCGCTGCCGCACACCATCGTGCACGGTGACCCGCACCTCGGGAACTGGTACACGACCGTGGCCGGTAGGATGGGCCTGCTCGATTGGCAATGTCTCGCGCGCGGCCATTGGTCGCGTGACCTCGCGTACGCGCTCAGCGCGACGCTAACGATCGAAGACCGCCGCGTATGGGAGCGCGATCTCATCGCGCTGTATGTCGATCTCTTCGCCGTGCACTCCGGCGTTGCGATCGGGTTCAACGAGGCGTGGCTGCGCTATCGGCAGCAGCAGTTCGGCGCGCTGTCACTCTGGACGGCTGCCTATGCACCATCGGCGTTCGCACCCAGCAACGTGCAGGCGCCTGCAACCGCGGTGGAGATGATCCGCCGCTTCTCACACGCGATCGTCGATCTGGAATCGCTCGACAGCTTTTGAGGGAGGAATCGTCGATGTCACTCAACGAACGGGAACAACGCAACATCGAACGCGTCAAGCACTGGTCGTGGACCTGGAACAACGCCGTCGACCGGATGGTGGACGAGTGCTACGCGGAGAATTGCGAAGTGGTCAACATGATGACCGGCTACACGATGCACGGCCGCGAAGAGTTGCGTGCGATCGAACACGCCATGCTGCAGTTCTACGGCGCTCGGCGAATGGAAATAACCAACATGGTCGCCAGCGGTAAAGACGTTGCTGTGCAGGCAGACGCGTTGTGGGGCGAGGTGCGAAGCAAGGCGTGCGCCTTCCTGACGTTCAACGACGAAGGAATGATCGTCATCGACAACAGTTACGGCTCCGACCCCTCCGGCGCGTCGACACCGGATCGCAAGTAATTCACGACGGGAGAAACCAGCATGGGACGACTCGACGGCAAAGTAGCGGTGATCAC
>CAZLDA010000617.1:0-2782 GCA_964557875.1 uncultured Pseudomonadales bacterium
GGATACGAATCACAACGGCGGGATGATCGCGTTCGGTCCGTCGGACGGCTATCTGTACATCGCGCTCGGCGACGGCGGCGGCGCAAATGACCAGTACGGCAACGGCCAGAATCCCAATACGCTGCTGGGCAAGATACTGCGTATCGACGTGCACCCCGCTAACGATGCGACCGCGTATCTGGTTCCCGCGGACAATCCCTTCGTCGGCATGTCCGGGTGGCGTGGCGAGATCTGGGCGCTCGGCCTGCGCAACCCGTTCCGCTTCTCGTTCGACCGGGGGAATGGAACGCTGTGGGCCGGCGACGTTGGACAAGGTACAACCGAAGAGATCGATGTCATCACGAAGGGCGGCAACTACGGCTGGCCTCGTTTCGAAGGAACCGCGCTGTTTCAGTCCGGCGTCGCGCTTGCAACCGGCACGACGCATACGCAGCCGGTCTTCGAATACGACCACTCCAACGGCGTTTCGGTGATCGGCGGCACCGTCTATCGCGGCACCCAGATCGCTTCGCTGGTGGGTAAGTACCTCTACGGCGATTTCTATTCCGGAACAATTTGGTCTCTGAGCGGGCCGACCAGTCCGACGAACACCGAACTCGCAAGTGTGTCGAACCCGTCGGCCTTCGGAGAAGACGATGACGGCGAGATTTACGTCGTCACCTACAACAACGGTCTCTACAAGTTCACGGAAACGGGCGGTGGCGGCAGCGGACCGACGTTGTTATCGCAAACGGGATTGTTCACCGATCTCGCGAACCTGACTCCCGCATCCGGTTTGATCGAATACGACTTGAATGTTCCGTTCTGGTCTGACGGCGCAATCAAGCGGCGTTGGGTCGGTATGCCCGCCTCCGCGAGAGTCGCGTTCAATGCGACCAACCCCTGGACGTTCCCGGTCGGCACGGTGATCGTCAAACACTTCGAGATGGAACTGACCGAGGGCGACCCCAACACGCGTAGACGTCTGGAGACGCGCCTTTTGGTTCGCGATGCGAGCGGATGGCAGGGCTTCACCTTCAAATGGAATACCGCGCAAACCGATGCAGATTTGCTGGCCGGTGCCGACTCGGAAGCGTTGACCGTGAATCTGGCCGCGGGCGGTTCCGTTACGTGGCAGTACAGCTACCCGAGTCGAACGGATTGTCTGTTGTGTCACACGAGCGCAGCCAACTTCGCGTTGGGTCTGGCTACCCGACAGATGAATCGGGACTTCGACTACGTTGCAGCTACCGACAACCAACTGCGTACGTTGAATCACATCAACTACTTCTCCACCGATATCGGTGCAGCAACTCAATACGCGGCGTATCCGGCGCTCGACGACACGAATGCGACGATCGAAACCCGGGCTCGCACCTATCTCGCGGTGAACTGTGCACAGTGCCACCGGCCGGGCGGCGGAACGCCGGTCAACTTGGATCTGCGTTTCGATACCGTGAACGCGTCGATGAACGCGATCAACGTATCGCCCGCGCAAGGCACCTTGGGACTGACCAATGCGCGCATCATTGCGCCTGCTTCTAAAGAAAGCAGCGTTCTGTGGGAACGCATCCGGCGAACCGACGGCACGCGCATGCCGCCGCTTGCAACGCATCGCGTCGATCAGGAAGCGGTGGATTTGATCGGTCAGTGGATCGATAGCCTGTAGTTCTTCAGAAGAAGCGTCTCAGAACCAGCGGTGTTTCGCGGTGCGCCTGGCGGGTTTGCTCAGGCGCGCTTCGAGGCGGACGCGTTGCTTGAACAACGACACCAGCGCCAGCCCCGCGACGAAGCCTCCGACGTGGGCCCAGAAAGCGACGCCGCCGGCTTGCTCGCCGGTGAGCGTTGGCAGTCCGCTGATCAACTGCAATAGAAACCAGTAACCCAGCATGTAGATCGCCGGTACCGCGATCGTCGTCATGTAGAAACCCAGGAACACGAACATGTGTACGTGGGCGCGCGGATACAGCAACGCATACGCGCCCATGACGCCGCCGATGGCGCCCGATGCACCCACCATCGGCACGATACTCGAAGGTGCAGAGATCATCTGTGCGCTTGCCGCTGCCAATCCGCACAGTAGATAGAAGGTGACGAAGCGGACGTGTCCCATCGCGTCTTCGACGTTGTCGCCGAAAATCCACAGGAACCACATGTTACCGATCAAGTGCAGCCAGCCGCCGTGCATGAACATCGATGAGAAGATGGTGGTCCAACCGGACTGTCCGTCGAGCACGCAGACGATGCCGTGGTCCATCGCGATCTGCGAACCCATCGCCGCCGTTCCCAACAGATCTCCCGGCACCAGCCCATACAGACAGATCGAACGCGACAACGCTGTTTCGGTACCGAGACCCTGCAGCAACACCCACGCGAGTAGGTTCAACGCAATGATCGAAGAGGTTGCAACGGGTGGGTGCACCCGAGGGTTCTCGTCGCGAATCGGAATCACGTCTTGGCGGTCAGGGGCTGCGTTGTTAGCCTGACTCTAAGGCAATACGGTGATGATCAGAATGTCCACGCTGCTTCAGGCACGCGGCGTGACGCATGGCGTCGGCGAGCGCTCGCTGTTCAGCGATCTGGAATTCACCGTATCGGTGGGTTCGCGCGTGGGTCTCGTCGGCCATAACGGTTGCGGCAAATCGACGTTGCTGGACTTCCTCGCGAACTCGCGCACCGCCGACGCCGGCGAGATCATCTACAAGCGCGGCCTGAAGGTGGGCCGCGTCGAGCAGTTTCTGCCGGAAGCGTCAGCGCGTCGCAGTGTGGTGGACGCGGTGCTCGAGGGATTGGCGGAACACCA
>CAZLDA010000618.1:0-2779 GCA_964557875.1 uncultured Pseudomonadales bacterium
CGGCAGCAGTGGCCTCGGCCAAGGTCTGCGGCGCGATGGCAACTGCTGGGGGCTGATTCGAAGTAGCGCCCGGCACACCGCCGTCGGAACCTTCACCGACGCGTTGTTCGTTGGACGTCTGCTCGCTGCGCAACGCCGGTTGATCCGGGTTGAACAGCTCGGCCGTTTCTTCGACCCACGTGAAGTCGACGTCGGCGGCTACTTCAGCCGTGAAGCGGTTCGCGCCAACGGTGGGCAGCAGAATGTTGTGCACCTTCTCACGCAAGCTCGATTCGAGCTGCTGAACGTATTTGAACTGGCGATCGGTGCCGCCCTGTGCGGTGTCGTCTTCCTGTCCCGACAATAATTGCCCCGCTTGATCCACCACGGTGACATGGTCGGCCGTCAGCTCGGACACGGCACCCGCCACCAAATTCATGATGGCGCGCACCTGGCTCGAGGTGAGCGACTGACCGGGAGCAAGCCCGACGGTCACACTCGCAGTGGGCGCGCGTTGATCGCGCAGGAACGCCGTCGATTTCGGAATGGCGAGATGCACGCGCGCGTGCTGGACGGAGTTGATGCTCGTGATGCTCCGCGCCAACTCGCCTTCGAGGCTGCGGCGGAACATGTTCGTTTCCATGAACTGGCTGACGCCGAAGCCCTGATCCTTGTCGAGCAGCTCGAACCCTTCCTGGTCGCCGCTCAATCCGCCGACGCCGGCGATCTTCATGCGCGCCTGATGCAACACCTCCGCCGGCACCAGCAGCATGCCGGTGCTGTCGTCGAGGCGATAGGGGATGTTCGCGGCCTGCAGCGCTTCCGCGGCGGCGTTCGCCTGCCGCACGGAACCGATGCCGGTGAGCGGTTTGTAGTCCGGCTCGCGCATCCACAACACCACCGAAACGCCCACGGCGACGGTGCCCGCGAGCGCCAGCATCAAGCCGAATTGTCTGACGATCGGCAAGGTGGCGTAACCGCGCAGAAAATCGCCACCGGTGCCCGCCCCTTCGTTCGACGGCGTGGTGCCCGCGTCTATCTCAACCGGAAGATCTGCCATCTTCTACAACCTAAATCGGCATGTTCATGATGTCCTGGTACGCCGTAACGAGACGGTTGCGCACCTGGGTCGCGGCTTGAAACGCCACGCTCGATTTCTGCACGGCAACCATCACCTTCACGAGGTCGTCGGTGTCGCCGCGCACGAATGCCTCCTGCAAACTCGAGGCCTCCAACTGCGTCGAGTTCACTTGATCGATAGCTGTGCGCAGCGTGGTGCCGAAGTCGGATTTTGGAACCGACTGCGTGCCCTGCACCGGCGACGGCTGATCCGGCTCCTGCATGGTCCGGATCAAGGCGCCTTGCGCCGCTTCGCGCATCGAACGCATCTGCGCAATCACGCTTTGCACATCGGGCCGCTCGATCGTGTTCATGTCAGTGCTTCCTCCGCGATGTGCACATTCGGATGCCCAGCGAGGGACTCGCGTTTCAATAGAAGACCCATCTCGCGCCAGCGTTTCAGTTTGTGTCGCAGCGTTCGTACGCTGATGCCGAGTGCGCGCGCGGTTGCGTCGCGCCGGCCGCGATGATCGCGCAGCACTTCAGTCACGATTTCCACTTCGGTGTTCAACATGCGCTCGTCGAGCGAGAGCCGCTCACCCGCGGGCGCGCGAATGGCCGGCTCTGATTCGAACCCGAGATCGATCGGTTCGATCGGATCGCCATTCCACAGAACCAGTGCGCGTTGAATGACGTTTTCGAGTTCTCGGACGTTACCGGGCCAATCATGTGCACCGAGCGCATCGAGCGCCGCGGGCGACAAAGATGCTCCAGCGCAGTGTTGGCCATGTTTCGCCAGGAAGTGCTGGGCCAGCGGCGCGATGTCGTGACGCCGCGCGCGCAGCGGCTCGAGTTGCAGCGGAAACACCGACAAGCGATAGAACAGGTCCTCCCGGAACGCACCTGCAGCGATGTTCGCCTTCAGATCGCGGTTGGTCGTGGCGATGACACGCACGTCCACGGCAATCGTGCGTTTTCCGCCGACCCGTTCGAGCTCGCGTTCCTGCAGCACGCGCAGCAGTTTCGCCTGCAGAGAGACGGGCATTTCCGAGATTTCATCGAGCAGCAACGTGCCGCCGTTGGCGAGTTCGAACTTGCCTTCGCGCATCTGATGCGCGCCGGTGAATGCACCCTTCTCGTGTCCGAACAGAATCGCTTCGAGCATCTGCTCCGGAATCGCCGCGCAGTTGATCGCGATGAATGCACCTTTCGCACGCGCCGAACGATCGTGAATGAAGCGCGCGACCACCTCTTTGCCTGTGCCGCTTTCGCCCGAAATCAGCACCGACACATCCGTGCGCGACACTCGCTCGGCCAGGTTGAAGCAGCGCTGCGTCGCAACGGAATTCGCGATGATGGAACCCGGTTTCGTCACAGGGCAGACACCAGCGGCAATTCGATCGTCGCGCAGGTGCCGCGGCCAACCGACGACTCGAGTACAAAGCGTCCGCCATGCGCCTTCGTAACGCCGTCGACGATGGAAAGCCCCAGACCAGTGCCGCCCAGCCGGCCCGACACAAACGGTTGCCGCGCTCGCTCCAGCATCGCGGTGTCCATGCCCGGACCGTTGTCGACGATCGAGATGTGCAGCGTTCCGTTCGACGACGCAACGATGACGCGCAACGCCACATTGCTGCCGCCCACGCCCACGGCATTGTCGACGAGGTTCGTCAGCGCCCCGACCAGCGTCGCAAGATCTCCATCGATGAACTCATCGGTGGAATAGCGTTCGTCCCAGGTC
>CAZLDA010000619.1:0-2776 GCA_964557875.1 uncultured Pseudomonadales bacterium
GAACGATTCGCGTGCACGGCCTCGCGCAACACTTCGATCCAGGCCCACTCGCGAATGCGCGTGAACGCGCGCATGCCGTGATCGAACACGCCCTTGACCAGATTCACGGCGAGATGGTCGGGGAACAGCCGAAATCCGGTCATCGAAGCCACTTCGCTTGCAATCGTCAGCTTGCCGGAAGCGGTGGGACCAAAGATGAAAACGACCTGCAAAGTTTCGGCTCCTCGAATGCGCCTTCTGATTCGGGCATTGACGCGATCAAATGGATTACGGCCAGGGCACCGCGAAATGCGGCGCTATCGTGCCGTCGGGTCGACGCAAACGCAATGTTGCCTAAGGTTTTGTCGTCCCTTCCGCTTCCGGAGTGCCCGTCTCGATGAAGCGTTGTAGACGCTGCAGCTGTTCCAGCTGTACACGATCCACTGGCTCCGCGAGACCTTCGAGACCCTCCGGCGAGTAGCCGCCGACCGCGTACTCGTACTGAAGCCTGGTTCCACCGTTGTCCGACGACGCGAACGCAAAGGTCATGCTGCCGCTGACTGCCATCGATTGAAGCGGCCCGAGTCCACCGACCATTCGCAACACCGAATTGCGGTCGACGAACACCACCGTCATGTGTGCAACGCTGCCATCCTTCAGGCGCTCGCAGAAGCAGCCGCCGGCGCGAGCGTCGATGGAGAAGTTTGCTGCGACGCCCGAATACGAGTGCTCGGGATTCCACCATCGGCCGACATCATCGGTCAGTGCCTCGAACACACGTTGCGGTGGCGCGGCGATGTTCAACGTGTGCTTCGAGACGAAACCAGCGGACGACTTCGCAACGACTTCGCTTCTGATGGATGGCGACAGTGTGACGGCAACGAGCATGAAGAAGATCGTCGAGATACGCATCGGAATTTCCGGAACGAGACGTAGCGATAGTCGCGTAGCCGTTTCTCTGCGTCAAAGCGTTTGGCGTTGCGGCATAGCAAGCTCGTTTCCTGTGTCCTTGAGCAGAACGTCAGCTCGTGTGAAGCTGCGACGCGAACAGTCGACTGGATCGATCGATGACTGATGAACGCGGCGGGGCTTCCACACCCCAATATCCATGGAGTCGTGGTTGGGAGTGGATCAACAAGGGTGTCGAGATGTTCCTCGCGGCGCCGTGGATCTGGATCGCGATGCTGGTTCTGCAAATGGCCATTGGAATCGGCATCTCGATGATTCCGACGAATGGCGGGCCCGTGGGTTGGGCGCTCGATCTGGTGCTGCAGATGGTGGGCTTTATCCTGGCGATTCTGTTCGACGCAGGTTTATTGCTCGGGTGCCACGCCATACGGCGTGGTGCATCGCTTCACGTCGGTGCTCTGTTCTCGGCGTTCAGCCATCCTGCCGCGGGTACCTTGATCAAGCTCGCGCTCATCGAGGTGATGGCGTTCATAGTTGTCGGTACCCTTGCCACCATCATGGTGACGATGCTGTTGGTCGGAGGGAGTTCGGCCGCTTCCGTCGATGCAGATGTGCTGCTTCAGAGCCTTCAGGGATCACTCTTCAGCGTGATGGTCATATTGATGTTCGTGATCACGCTGATGCTTCTGTTCGCCATGGCGATGTGGATGGCTTCGCCCTTGGTGTTGTTTCGCGGCTACGCGCCAACACACGCGCTGGCGGAGAGCTTCAATGCGAACTTTCGGAACGTTCGCGCGCTGACCGTTTATGGTCTCGGAATGGTTGGTTTGGCGATGCTTGCGGCATTGCCGTTCATGCTGGGATTTCTGATCTGGTTGCCTCTGACGACCACGACGCGCTACGCGGCTTTCGTCGACCTTTTCGCAGAGCCGTCCCCGCCGACGCAAACGGTGCGCGCGCTCTAGAGCGGCGCTATTCGAAGAACAATCGTCGCAGCGCGGCGCCCGGATCGGAGTCGCGCATGAACGCTTCGCCTACCAGGAAGGCGTTCACATCGTGGGCGCGCAACTCGGCGACTTGCGAGCGATCGTGAATTCCGCTTTCTGTCACCACAATGACGTCGTTGGGGATCTCGGGTAGCAGATCGTAGGTCGTCGACAGATTTGTATCGAACGTACGCAGATCTCGGTTGTTGATGCCGATGAGCGTCGGTGAGAGTTTCAACGCGGTGTCGAGTTCCGATTTGTCATGAACCTCGATCAAGACATCTAGTCCTTGTTCGACTGCGCACGCGTGGCATTCATTCAGAAGCTCGGGCTCCAGCGCTGCGACGATCAGTAGGATGCAATCCGCGCCGAGCTGGCGTGCTTCGAAGATCTGGTACGTGTCGACGACGAAGTCCTTTCGAAGAATGGGTATTCGCGTTGCCGACCGCGCGTCGACGAGATATCGATCGTTGCCCTGGAAGAATATCTCGTCGGTGAGTACCGAGAGACAGGCGGCGCCCGCAGCCGCGTAGCTTTGGGCAATTGCGACCGGATCGAAATTTTCGCGAATGACGCCTTTCGACGGCGACGCTTTTTTTACTTCTGCGATAACCGCGGGATCGCCGGCTTGAATGCGCGCGAGAATCGCCTTGGAGAAACCGCGCGCAGGCGGAGCGCTTCGAACGTGGTCGATCAGGGCCGGCAACGGCGTTGCACGGCGACGTCGTGCAACTTCATCGCGCTTGTGCGCGAGGATGCGATCCAAAACTGTTCCGGTCATTGCGTTTCGCCCATCATCACGGTGAGTCGTACGAGTTCGGAAAGCCGCTCCTTCGCGAGCCCGGCCGAGATCGCGTCTTGCGCCATTGTGACGCCGTTGGCCAGTGATGTGGCAACGCCGC
>CAZLDA010000620.1:0-2765 GCA_964557875.1 uncultured Pseudomonadales bacterium
CCGTCGCACTATCTGATGTTGGCCGACCAGCACCAGTACGGCGAAATTGAATTTCTGACGGAGCTGTGCAGGCGCACCGGCTGCGGGCTGCTGCTCGACGTCAATAACGTCTACGTCAGCGCGAACAACCTCGGCTTCGATGCAGATGCGTACATCGATGCATTTCCGGGTCAGTACGTCGCAGAACTGCATATCGCGGGCCACTCGGCCGATCCGTGCCTGGGTGACGCGTTGCTGATCGACTCCCACGATGCGCCGGTCTGCGGAGCGGTCTGGCAGCTCTGCGCGCGGCTCGTCGCGCGGATCGGCCCGCGGCCCACGCTCATAGAGCGCGACGACGAACTGCCGGCATTCGACGTGCTGCTCGCAGAACGCAATCGCGCCGACTCACTTCTGCGCGCGCCCGCAAAATGTCTATGACCCAGTCGCTGCGCGCCTTCCAGGAAGCGTTTGCGCACGCGCTGCAGAACGGCGGTGCGCAGGATACGAAGCTCAAGGGGCTGACGGCTCAACCGGGATTTCTCGTCTATCGAAATACCGTGATGAAGGGCTGTATCGATGCGCTGGTTGCCAACTATCCCACTGTGGCGCGGCTGGTGGGTGACGGATGGTTTCGAGCGGCCGCAACAACGTTCGTTCGACAGAGCCCACCGCAACGCCCGATGCTCGTGGATTATGGCGCCGGCTTCCCGGATTTCCTCAGGACGTTCGAACCCGCCGCCGAATTGCCGTACCTATCGGACGTAGCGCTGCTCGATCGCTATTGGACGGAGGCACACATCGCCGCCGATCAGACTCCGCTCGCCGCGCGGACAGTCGCAGAATGCGCACCCCACGTGCTTGCGCGCACGATGCTGGTTCCCCACGTGTCGGCGCGGTGGAGATGGTTCCCTGATCAGCCGATCCATGCGTTGTGGCGGTGCAACCGCGAAGACGCAAACACCGACGAACTTCAAACGTTCGTGTGGCGCGGCGAAGGCGTTCTGGTGGTCAGACCTTATGTAACCGTCGAGACGATCGAACTGTCGGCCGGTGGCTGTGCGTTCATGAACGCCTGCGCTTCGGGCGCGCCATTGTCGGATGCGGGTCTGGCCGCGCTCGACGCGGAGCACGACATCGACCTGTCCACGTTGATAGCCCAACTGCTCAACGTTGGCGCGTTCGGGGAGATGCAACAGTGACCGCGCCCGGCATACGACGCGTCTACAACCAGGCCGCTGAGAAACTCGACGATCTCGTCGGCCACACGTTCATTGCCGCGATTGCGCGCGTGTCGATCGCGGCTGTATTTCTGCAGAGCGGCCGGACGAAGGTCGACGGATGGCTGCACGTGTCCGACGGCGCCGTCGAGCTGTTTCGCGACGAATACAAATTGCCGCTGCTGTCACCCGAATTGGCTGCGCATCTGTCCGCTTACGCCGAGCATCTGTTTCCGCTGCTGCTCGTGCTCGGTCTTGTCACACGCCTGTCCGCCTTCGCATTGCTCGCCATGACGATCGTGATCGAGATCTTCGTCTACCCCGACGCGTGGCCGACGCACCTGTCGTGGGCAGGACTTCTGCTTTATCTGATCTCCCGCGGTGCCGGCTCGATGTCGATCGATCGCCTTCTCGGGATCAGGTGAATCACGCGGGCGCGGAATCGATTTTCGCCTCGACAACGAATTGCTTCAGAGGACCCTTTCCAATGGCAATCACACGCCGCAGTCTCGTTACCGGCCTCGCAGCCGCGGGTGGGCTGTCCGCCGCCGTCGCGTCATCGTCTGCTCGTACCTCATCACCCGGCAGATTCAAAGCCGTTGCGTTCGACGGTTTTCCGATCATCGATCCGAGGCCGGTGGCTGCGCTGGCCGAACAGCTCTTTCCCGGACACGGCGCTCAGCTGAGCGACACGTGGCGGACACGCCAGTTCGAGTATTGCTGGCTCAGAACCCTGTCGAATCGATATGCCGATTTCGGGCAGGTCACGCAGGAGGCGCTGGTGTTCGCAGCGAAAACACTGCGCCTCGAATTGAGCACGAGTGCGCGCGACCGACTCGTACACGCGTATCTGGAGCTATCGGCATGGCCCGACGTGTTGCCCGCATTGCAGTCGCTGAAGAACGCCGGGATACGCATGACGTTTCTGTCGAACCTCACCGCACAAATGCTCGATGCCGCAGTGCGCACTGCAGCGCTGAACGATTTCCTCGAGGCGCCGCTCAGCACCGATCGGGTGCGTGCCTTCAAACCCGATCCGCGCGCGTATCAGATGGCGCTGACGGCATTTGATTGCACACGCGAGGAGATCCTGTTTGTCGCCTCGGCCGGTTGGGATGTCGCAGGCGCGAAATGGTTTGGATATCCGGCCTTCTGGGTCAACCGGGCTGAACTACCATCCGAGGAACTCGGCATTCGCGCCGACGCACAGGGACGCGGCATGGCTGACCTGGTGCCATTTGCGCTCGGGGCAACGACCTATTGATATCGAGCTCGGCAGCCTCCGAGGCCGCGAGCACGTGCCTTGCGTGCTACACCCATCGCGCTCAACTCCGATTGAACTCCCGAAAGCGAGGGTAGTGTCGAGGTCGCCTTCACCTGAAACTGCACACGGGGCGCCAATACACGGGTCGTGCCGCGCGGCGCCTATACCGATTCGCAGATGTGGACAAACGCATCTGGCCGGGCAGATTCGAGGAACGACGACCATGGACGCTACCGCACTCACCACGCGCCTGCAGCTCATCGAAGAACTGCGCGGCGAAATACTCAGCGGCGCCGACGAAG
>CAZLDA010000621.1:0-2764 GCA_964557875.1 uncultured Pseudomonadales bacterium
AAGGATTCGCGGGTGGACGTGCAGTTCGTGGTCTCGGCGCCGGACTTCACGCACATTTTGTGTCGAGGCCGCGCCGAGATCGTGGCCGATAGTGCCGAGAAGCAACGCGTCTGGAGCGTTTTCGACTACGACCTGGCGCAGTTCTGGCCCGGCGGACCGGCCGATCCGAACTACACGCTGATCGGGATACATCCGGATAGGGTCGAGTTGTCGAAAATGTTCGGGACGGTGGACAAGCAAGTTTGGCGCAAACGTTAACGCGATCTGGAGCATCTCGATGAGTACGAAGAGCCAGTCTGATTACGATGTCATTGCAGTCGGGGCAGGCTTCGCCGGATTGGGCCTGATTCACTACGCACGGGAAGCGGGTCTGTCGATTCGCGTCTTCGACAAGGCATCCGACATCGGCGGCACGTGGGCGTGGAACCGCTATCCCGGCGCCGCCAGCGACAGCGAGTGTTACTACTATTGCCTGACCTTTTCCAAAGCACTGCTGCAGGAATGGAAATGGTCGGTGCGTTACCCGGGCTGGGATGAAAACCTGCGCTACATGCACTTCGTTGCGGACAAATGCGACATGTGGCCGCACATCTCGCTGAATACGCAGATCATCGCCGCGGATTTTCAGGAAGAGCGCGCGCTTTGGCAGATCCGCACCGCGGGCGGAGACGCGTATACCTGCAAGTACTTCGTCAGCGCGATGGGGATGATCTCAGAGCCGGTGATCCCGGACTTCAAGGGGCTCGGCGCGTTCAGCGGCCCGTGTTTCCATTCATCGCGCTGGCCGAAGGAAGGTCTGGACTACGCCGGAAAACGCATCGGCATCGTCGGCACCGGTGCAACCACCGTGCAAATGCTCCCGGTGGTGGCGCGCACTGCCGCGAGCGTGACCGTCTTCCAGCGCACCGCCAACTTCATCATGCCTGCAGTGCAGAAGCCGATGACGCCGGAGTGGGAAAAGGAGATCAAGGCGAATTACGACGAGATCATCGCCAAGTGTCGTAACCATGTCTTCGGTATGGCCTTCGACAGCCCGGTCGGACGCAACCTTGCGGACACACCGCCGGACGATGTGCAGAGAATCCTGGAAGAACACTGGCCGCGCGGCAGCTTCCGGTTCGTGTTCGAGACCTTCGACGATCTGTTGTCGAACCCGGAATCCAATCGGATAGTCGGCGAGTTCGTGGTTCGCAAGATGCTCGAGTGCGTGAAGGATCCCGAGACGCGCGACATGCTCACGCCCAAAGGTTATCCCTTCTTCGCGAAGCGGCCGCCGTTGCACCACGACTTCTTCGAGGCCTTCAATCGCGACAACGTCAAGCTGGTAGACATCAATCAGAGGGAACCGCTGGTCGAGATCACGACAACCGGAATCCGCACGACGAAGCAGGACTACGAGTTCGACATCATCGTGTTGGCCACGGGATTTCAGGCTTACACCGGCGCTCAGGAAGCGCTGCCCATCCGCGGCCGCGGTGGACTGTTGCTGAAGGACAAATGGGAAGAAGTCTCGAGCTCGATCATGGGTGTGTTCGTCGCTGAATTTCCCAACCTGTTCATGATCACCGGCCCTCAGGCGCCGTTTGCAAACCTTCCCACGTCCATCGAACAGAACATCGTCTACATCGTGGACTGCATCAAGAAGATGGAGAGCGAGGGCTACGACCTGTGTGTGCCGAAGCGCGACGCTGAAGTCGCCTGGGTTGCGCACACCGCGGACATCCACCGTCAGACACTGATGGCGCAGGGCGACAAGGTGCATTCGTGGATGATGGGCGCCAACCTCGCTAAGAAGACGCCGCGCGTGCTGATCTACTTCGGCGGCGCCAACGTTTACTACGACAAACTCAGAGAATCGGCCGATGTAGGTTTCCCTGAGGTGGAGTTCGAACGGCGGGCAGGATGATGGGAACAAACAAAGTGACGCACGACGACGTGACGCAGGACGAAGTAATGCAGAACATGGTGCAACAGGCGCAGCACCTTCCGCTCGGCGAGTTCAGCCCTATGCATCCTGAACTCCTCAAGTGCCCTTACGCGATGAATCAGCGGCTGCATCGCGAAGCGCCGGTGTACCGGGATCCGCTTACCGGGATCTACTTCATCTCGCGATACGACGACGTCGTGGCGATGGCCATGGACTTTCAGACGTTCTCGAGCGTGATGCCCGGCTTCGGCACCGGTTCGCTCGCAACCGTCGACGCAGACGTTGCCGCCATCACGAGCCAGGGGTATCCGAACGTGTCGACGATGCTGACGCAGGACCCGCCCCTGCAGCGGCATTATCGGAAGTTCGTCGACGGCGCGTTTTCGCCGGCGAATCTGAAGGCGCTCGAACCGTTCATCGAGAAAACATCGAACGACTTGATCGACCGCTTCATCGACACAGGGCGTTGCGAATTCCTCGCGGAGTTCGGCGTGCCGCTGCCATTGACGGTAATCGCCTCACAAATCGGCACGCCGATGTCGGATCTGCCGTTGCTGCGCAAGTGGACACGCGCGTTCATCGGCAACCTGTCGCAGCAGCTCGACAAAGAGGGTGTGTTGCAGGCGGCCCGCGACATCGTCGAGTTCCAGCATTATTTCGTGGAGAAGATGCAGCAACGGCGGCGCCGGCCCGAGGACGACATTCTGTCGAAGGTGGTCAACGCGAGCATCGATGGTGAAAAGCCGCTGAACGATGCCGAGTGCCTGTCGATGTTGTCGCAGATTCTCGTGGCCGGAAACGAAACGACGTCGTCGGCACTCACCGAAGGCATCTGGT
>CAZLDA010000622.1:0-2755 GCA_964557875.1 uncultured Pseudomonadales bacterium
TGCGCCGACCGCGCTGCGGTGGCTGCGCAGACGCAGGCGATCCTCGATGAAGTGGGTGGCCGCAATGGCCACGTCTTCAACCTCGGTCACGGCATCGTGCCGGAAACGCCGGTCGACAACGTCAAATACCTGGTCGACTTCGTGCACGAGCGTTCGGCGCGCTGACGATGATTCGAGCGCCTCGCTGGTTGATCCTGCTCGGATTCTGGATTCCGTTCGTGTTCACGACCTATGCCGCGTTCGCACCAAACGGCATCGAAACGCCGTTTCGGGTCAGCGACATCATCCTGCACGCAAGCGCCTTCACATACCTGACGGCCGCGTTGTGGTTCGCGCATCACCCCGGTGACCGCGGCTGGAAGCCCGCGGCGTGGATGCTCGCTTACGGCATTGGGATCGAACTGATTCAGTCGTTCGAGCCGACCCGCGACGCAGAACTGAAAGACGTGCTCGTGGACGTGATCGGCATCGCGCTCGGTCTCGCGCTGTATCGATGGGTTGTGTCGCGCGTGTTCGCCACACGCGCACTAACGCGCGATCAGGTCGCTAGTCCGAGTCCGTAACCGCGCCGAGGCTCGCAGAGCTCACGAGCTTCGCGTACTTCGCGAGCGCGCCGCGATCGGCGTACGGTTGCGGTGCTTTCCAACGAGTGCGTCGTGCCGCGAGTTCGGCGTCGGATACTTCCAGCGTGATCTCGCGCTTCTGCGCGTCGACCGTAATGCGGTCGCCGTCCTGGATCAGCGCAATCGGCCCGCCGACGAACGCTTCCGGAGTGATGTGTCCGATGACGAAGCCGCGCGAGCCGCCGGAGAAACGGCCGTCGGTGATCAACGCAACATCGCCGGCCAAACCGCGGCCGCCGATGGCACTCGTCGGCGACAACATCTCGCGCATGCCGGGACCGCCTTTGGGGCCTTCATACCGAATGACCACGACATCACCCTTCTTCACCGTGCCGTCCATGATCGCCTGCATGCCGGCTTCTTCGCCGTGGAACGTGCGCGCGATACCGGAAAAATGCAGCCCTTCGTGGCCGGTGATCTTTGCAACCGCGCCTTCGGGTGCGAGGTTGCCGTAGAGCACGACCAGGTGGCTGTCGGGTTTGATCGGATTCGACAGCGGCCGAACGATCTCCTGGCCGGCCGGATACGGTTGCACCCCAGCAAGATTGTCAGCAAGTGTACGACCGGTGACCGTCATGCAGCCGCCGTGCAGCAAACCTTCGTCGAGCAACGTCTTCATCAACGGCCGGATGCCGCCGATCTCGATCAGTTCCGACATCGAGTAGCGGCCGGCCGGGCGCATGTCTGCCAATACCGGCACGCGCTTGCCGATGCGCGTGAAGTCGTCGAGTGCGAGCGGAATGCGCGCGGCATGTGCAATGGCCATGAGATGCAGCACCGCATTCGTCGAGCCTTCCAGCGCGATGACGGTGGTGATCGCGTTCTCGAACGCTTCGCGAGACAGGATGTCGGACGGCTTGATGCCGCGTTCGATGAGGTTCATCACCGCGGCACCTGCGTTGTAGGAATCGCGGCGTTTGTTCTCCGACACCGCCTCCTGCGCGGAACTGTCGGGCAGCGACAATCCAAGTGCTTCGATGGCCGAGGCCATCGTGTTCGCGGTGTACATGCCGCCGCACGAGCCGGGGCCGGGAATAGCCGTCTCTTCCACTTCTTTCAGTTGCGCATCGGTAATGCGGTTGGCCGCTCGGGCGCCGACCGCTTCGAATACGGAGATCACGTCGCGCCGCTCTTTACCGGTTTTGATCGAACCGCCGTAGACGAACACGCTTGGCCGATCAATGCGCGCCATCGCCATTGCGCAGCCCGGCATGTTCTTGTCACAGCCGCCGAGCGCGACGAAGCCGTCGAAGCCTTCGGCGCAAACCACCGTCTCGATCGAATCGGCGATCACTTCGCGCGACACCAGCGAATAACGCATGCCGGGCGAGCCCATCGAGATGCCGTCGGCCACGGTGATGGTGTGGAACACCACCGGCTTCCCACCGGCTTGGCCCGCGCCCATCGCGGCTGCGTCGGCGAGTGCGTTGATGTGCATGTTGCACGGCGTCAGCGCGCTGCCTGTCGATGCGATGCCGATCTGCGGCTTGGCGAAATCGGCGTCGGTGAAACCGACCGCGCGCAACATCGCGCGCGCGGGTGCGTTGGTGAGTCCGTCGACGACGCGCGACGAATGCGGTCGTTTGTCAGTAGCCATCATGAACCTCTAGTCAGCCAGTCTTGGCGAGCCGCTTCAGCATTACGGCCGAGTTGCGTTGGAAGTTGTACACCGCTTTCCGCGGCGCCGGGAGTTCGTCGACCGTTGCATCGACGAAACCCTGCTCCTTGAACCAGTCGCGCGTCTGCGTCGTCAGCAGGAACAGTTGATCGAGGCCGAGCCTCTTCGCCTCGGCTTCTATCTTCCTCACGAGCGCGGTGCCGTGTTCCTTCGCATCGAGCCGATAGCTCGGATGCGTAGCGAGACACGCGAGTTCGCCGCAGCGCTCTTCCTCGAACGGATACAGCGCACAGCAGCCGATGATGTTGCCGTCGAGTTCGGCGACGAAGAATCGATCGATCTCGCGTTCGAGCCTGTCGCGCGGACGCCGCACCAGCACACCCGCGATCTCGAGCGGACGAATCAGTTCGACAATGCCGGCGACGTCTTCGGCGGTGGCGCGACGAATGTGCTGGAAACCGTCTTCGCTGATCTGCGTGCCGCAACCGGCCGCGGTATACAGCTCCTGCAGCAG
>CAZLDA010000623.1:0-2753 GCA_964557875.1 uncultured Pseudomonadales bacterium
AATCGACAGCTCTTGCATCCGACGTGGTGTCGCTGGAATCGTTGACGCCGAACAGAGCTGCGCTCGCCGAAAGAGCGATGCACAGCGACCTTGCGGAGTTGGCGGCATTGTTCGCGCGGGAACGCACGGCAGTGTTGACTCGCTGGCGCGAACAGGTGCGGCAGCTGCCTTCGGCGCGGCACCTCGATACTCCGACCCTCATCGATCACATCCCCAGTCTTCTCGACAAACTGGTGGAGGCGCTGGAAGCGGGGTCTTCAAAGACGATGGCAGAGGGCACTGACGACAGCGGGGCGCAAGTCCATGGTCTGCAGCGGTTGAAGGAAGGATTCGACATCGAGGAAGTTGTAGCCGAATACAGCATTCTTCGGGGATGCATCCACGACGTCGCCACCGAGCATGACTTCAATCTGCAGGGCAAACCCTTTCACGTCATCAATCGGGTATTCGACGGCGCAATTGGAATCGCACTGCAGACGTATGCTTCCGAGCGCGCCCACGAAGTGCAGCAACGCCGCGAGGAGTATCTGGCCTTCGTTGCACACGATTTGCGAACGCCGCTGTTCGCAATTGCCCTGGCTGGACGATTTCTCGAACAGACGCTGCCGCAGCGAGGTTACGGTCCCGACACGGCCCGGATGTTGAAGACGCTGCGCCGCAGTCACCAGCAGCTCGAGGAACTGGTTCGCAAGGTGATGGAGGAAAATGCCAATCTGCAGAGTGATACCGGCGTCAGACTGCAGCGGCGCGAATTCGATTTGTGGCCGTTCGTCGAAGCCGTGATCGAGGAACTCCACGCTGTCGCCGAAGAGGAGAGCACGCAGCTGGTGAATGATGTACCGGACGACCTGATGGTATTTGCCGACGCGAGCGCGTTGAAGCGTGTTCTGCAGAACCTGATTACGAATGCGATCAGATATTCCCCGCGCGGATTGGTCCGCGTCGGGGCCGGTGAATCGGGTGCAGGCGGCAGCATCGATTGTTGGGTCAGCGACAACGGCGCAGGCATTCCGCAAGCGCGGCTCGCGCAGGTATTCGAGAAGGGAGAGACCGATTCGCTCGACGACGGCAGCAAAGGTCTTGGTCTCGCCATCGTGCAGTCATTTGCCGAGGCGCACGGCGGTAGCGTAACCGTAGAGTCCCAAATGGGGCAGGGCTCCACGTTCCGGATTTCGCTGCCGACGCGCTCGTAGTCGCGATAGGCGTTACCGTTCCTACGGCCGTGCACGAGATGGAGCGCCGTGTTGCGCGCGTAGTCTTGCAGGCGGCCGTCGATGCCACCACGACGCAAGAGATCATGTTGCTCACGATCGACGAGGAATACACTGAGTCGTCCCACCGAAGGAGCCGCGATGCGAATCCGCATAGCTCTGGTCGCGATTGTGATTTGCGGCGGTGTAGAGGCAGACGATGGAGGTCTGTTCGACGGGACCGACGCGATTGCGATTTCGCTTGAAGCGCCCCTCGGTCAAATCGACCGCGACGACTCCGAAGATCCTCAGTATCGAAGCGGAACGATCGTGTGGAAGGACGCTTCCGGCGCGGAAGTGCGCGTGCCGGTGAAGGTGAAGCCGCGCGGCAAGTCGCGTCGCGACGACGACGCATGCGAGTTCCCGCCGTTGCGCCTGAATTTTCCGAAGGAGATCCCCCAGGGAACTCCGTTTGCCGGATTGGACAAGGTCAAACTCGTGACGCACTGCGGGCGTCTCGGCGAAACGCGGTCTGAATACGCAACGCGCCTGGAGCTCGAGATGCAGCTCTACAGAGTGTTCGGCCTGCTTTCGCCAACGAGCCTGCGCGTGCGCCCGCTCGACATCACCTACGTCGACACCGATCACAACGGCAAGCGTAGCGCGCATGTTGGCTTCCTGATCGAACCCGAAGCATGGCTTGCGAAGCGGCGCGACGTTCGTGTTGCGAAGCTCGAGAAGATCGAGCGGGAGCAGCTCGAACCCGTGCAGGCGAACCTCGCAGAGATGTTCGCTTTCCTCGCCGGCAACACCGACTTCTCGATGATCCGCGGCCCCAAAGGCGAGGACTGTTGCCACAACGTCGTCCTGCTGTCGGCGTCGAACGGCGCGATTCTGCCGGTGCCGTACGACTTCGACGCAACGGGAGTGGTCAGCGCGCCGTATGCGAGGCCGGCTGAAGCGCTCGGGATCAAAGACGTACATCAGCGCTTGTATCGCGGTTATTGCCGGCCCGATGCGGTACTGCGCGCAACGCTCGATCGCTTCCGCGCGGCGCGCGCCGACATCTATGCGCTGTTCGTCGACGATCCGCGTCTCGATGCCGCCACGGTAAAGCGAACGACGGCGTACCTCGACGACTTCTACGAGATCATCGACTCGCCGGACAAACTGAAACGCTACGTCTCATCCCGTTGCTTGTGAGACCGGTGAGCCCAGCCAACTCGCCAGTGCTCGGCTCACGCGAGGGTGTGCCAGATAGCCGAGCGCATTGTGCGGATTCGATCGGCCGTATCGAACGGCCAGGTTGTAGACGCGGACGTCTTCGATACTGCTGATGAGTCGGCCCTTCAGCATGTCGTCGTAGTCGTTTGCGAGTCTGTCGTCATGGCACACGTAGTCGTCTTCTGCGGCAAGGTTCAACCACGAGAGAACATTGTTGGGATGACGGCCGCCTGGTTCAGCTGAAGCGCCGCGGAGCCGTGCCTTCACGCTTTCGTCGCCCAGGGGCGCGCCGAGAGTCACCCAGAGAGTGATCTTTCCGCCCGCACACTCGCCGCTGCG
>CAZLDA010000624.1:0-2752 GCA_964557875.1 uncultured Pseudomonadales bacterium
CGTATCAAAGACCGTTGTCCGGAAATCGGCGCGTTGCTCTTCGTAGCCGCGCTGACGTTTGCGTTACCGGCGTCCGCCGACGGCTTCCGTTGCGGCGTGCACATCATCGATCGCGGCATGCAGATGTTCGAAGTGCTCGACGCCTGCGGCGAGCCCGAGCAGGTGACGCACAGCGCCTTTCAGCGCCCCGAGGTCGTCTGGATACGCGGCCGGCCGTATACGAGCGGCGCGCTGGTCGATATCGCGGTAGAGACCTGGGTCTACAACTTCGGCAGTTCCCGGCTGATGCAAAAGCTGCGTTTCGAGAACGGCGAACTCGTGGAGGTGAATTCGCTCGACTACGGTTATCAACGCCCGCCTTAGTGCGAACGCGCATGGGCCTGGACGAACGATACGTTACATCGTAAATTTACGCTGTAAACTAAGCCGGTGTCCTGATCCTGCCTAGAAATCTCACCAAGCAAGCCGTCTTCCAGTTCCGCGAGCAGATGTGCGAGGCGGCGGAAGACCTGTTTGCCACTCACGGGCTGGAGGGCGTCACGATGCGACAGCTCGCGGATGCCGTCGGCGTGTCTGCGATGACGCCGTATCGCTACTTCAAGGACAAAGACGCTATCCTTGCGGCCGTGCGCGCGCGGGTGTTCAACCGATTCGCCGACGCAATGGAACGCGCGTATGCGCGCCTCGATAAAACCGGTGGGTTTCGTCCCGACGAAGCGTATCTCGACTTCGCGCTCGCGAATCGAAAGGCGTATCTGATGATGTTCGATACCAACCAACCGACGGCGTCGCGCTATCCGGAACTGGTGAAGGCGATGGAGCGCGCGCGTTCGACGATGACATCCGGGTGGCAGAAGATCGCCGACGACGGCAAGTTCAAAGGCGATGTCGAATTGAAGGGTCGCCAGATATGGGCCGCGATGCACGGTGCAGTCATGCTCGAACTGTCGGGCTTGCTGCGTGCCCCGCACGATGCGCGAACCGTGGGCATGGCCGCGATCAGGTCGCTGTCGAAATCGGCTTCGACGAAAAAGTAGGGGGCCCGATGAATCGCACAAAAGTCGAAGGTCCGGCGTTGTGGCTCTCCGTGATCGGCATCTTGCTGTTGTTGTACGCCGTGGCGGGCAACTACGTTGCGCTGCCGGGTTACATCCGGTTCCTGGAACGGGGCGGCCGATCGGCCGCGGGCGCGTCGTTCGATGCTTCCGTTTTGATCGGAGCGATGAAGACGATTGTCTGGATGTACTCGTTTCAACTCGGCGTGCTCGCGCTGGTGGTTGCGAAGAGCGTGCGCGAACAGCTGCATACGAAACATATCGTCGTGTTCTCGCTGATCTGGCTGACCGCCTGGTCGTGGCCGTCGCTTCCTGCGCCGGGTGCGTGGTTTTACATCGTGTTCGGTGGCGCGGTGCTGGTGTGTATCGTCGCGATGCTCGCGCAACCTCCGTCGCGTGAGATGAGCAAGACCAGCCGAACGTTGTTTCTTGCGGCGCTCGCGTTCTTCGCATTCGCCACGTGGGAAGTGTGCGGCTTCGGCAGCACCGGACGTATGCTTCATCCGGAACAGGCCGCAAGTCCGCTCGCCAACAGGATTCTCGTTACGCAGAGCTCGAAGCTGATGTTCGAGTTCCTGTTCGCGTGGGGTCTGCTTGCAGCGAGTACGGCGTTGTCGCGGAGAGGTCGCTACGCGAATCCCTGATCGACGAGCCAGTCGTGGAACAGATTGATCCAGCGGTCCGACGGCGCACCCTGCTTCACCATTCCGAAACCGTGGTCGCCCCGTCGATAAATGTGCATCTCCGCTGAACGCTCGGCGTCCGTCCAATCGGAGTAGAGATTCTCGGCGAGTCGATGAAGAAGAATGTCGTCCTGCGCGATGACGGTGAACAGCGGCGGTGCATCGGCCGGCACAGCGCGGCCCAGCGTTTCGCCGCCGTAGATCGGCGCAACGAATGCGAGCGGCTTCGCGCGCGGATCGATTGCGACATCGACCACGAGAAAAGCGCCCGCCGAGAACCCAATCATGCCGACCTTGTCGGGATCGATGCCCCAGTCCCTTGCGCCCTCGCGAACGATCTGGATCGCACGGCGGCCGTCGTCCGCCGCGGCTTCACGCGCGTCACGGATCGTTTCGTACGGAATGACATCGCCGATGGTGCGCGGTGCTTTGCGGCCTCTGCGGGTAACGTCGATCTGCGACATGAGTTTCATCATGTCGGCGTCGTAGTCGGCCTGCTTCGCGGGAGTGCCGCGCACGCGGTACTTCAGCAGGAATGCGGTGTAGCCGAGCGACGTCAGCCAGTCCGCTACGTCGATGCCTTCGTGCTCCCAAGCCAAGAGGCGCCAGCCACCACCCGGACACACGATTACACCGATGCCGTTCGGCTTTGCGGTGGTCGGTCGGAAAATCGTCAGCGTCGGATCGGCCACGTTGCGCAGCATCACCGTCTCGGCGGCTACTCCGACGGGGCCGCGAAAGGTAACTTCAGGTCCAACGGCGCCCGCGAGCTGCGTGGGTGGGCCATCGGGCCAGAGACGTACGACTGCTTGAGACGAAATGTCACGGGCCATTGCGGGACCTCGTTTGAAGCGCCTTCACGGCCGGAGCCGGCGCATCCGGCCTCGCGATTGACGGTTGCCGGTCAGTTGACCTTTCTGAGCAATTCCGGCACCAGACGCGCCGCTTCCTTTTGTGCTTCGTCGCGCGTCATCTTCGCGGCATACGGTCGGGCGATGCCCAATTCACCGAACG
>CAZLDA010000625.1:0-2750 GCA_964557875.1 uncultured Pseudomonadales bacterium
GACGTCTCGGATCGCACGTTGTCGCCGTCGCTCGAATCGTCGATCGAAGAAGTCGTCACGGCGGCGCTCGCGCGACGGCCCGACGTGCTCGCCGCCTACGCCGCGCAGAAGGCGAGTGCAGCGAACGTGCGCGCGGCGGAGTCCAGGTATTTGCCGAAGATATTTGTGTCGGCGACCGGCGCGTACAACTCAGGGCATCTAGAGGTGTCTGCGATTCCGTCGGTTGTTGGCGAATCACCCACCGTCAATGTCTCGGGCAGCAGGTACACCGGCAGCGTGTTCGCCGGAGTCACGATGCCGCTATACGATGGCGGCGCGCGTTCGGCATCGGTCGCGCGCGCCCAAGCGGAAGCCGACAAGGCGCAGGCGCAGTTCGAGTTCGTACGCGATGACGCGGTCCGGCAAGTGGTCCGCGCCGACAACGCGCTACGGACGAGCCTCGCCGCACACGCCGCATCCAAGGAACTCGCATATGCAGCGCAGGTGACGTTCGATGCCGCGCTCGAGGCCTACCGAAGTGGTGTTGGCAGCGTCACCGAGCTGATACTTGCGGAAACACAGCTATTGCAGGCGCGTAACGCTGCGAGCCTTGCCTATAGCGGCGCGCTATCGTCTGCAGCGGCACTTGCGCTGGCAACCGGTGCGCTTGGTATTGCGCCTCAGTAGAGGCGTTGGTCAACATGCGATGTTCTGGGTCAGTTTTCACCATTGCTCGACGCCTTGACGTGCTCCAGCACCTGGGCCGCGCCGGGCCTCGCGTTCTGCGACGAGCTTGTAGGCGATGTAGTACTTCTGGATGTTGGCAACATCACGTGACGGGCTGCATGCCCAGGGTTGCTGCGAGTTCGCCGGATGACACGATTTGACGACTGTCGCGAAAGGACCGGATAAAACCTAGGTAATGGTGGATCGCAAGCGATCGAACGCGTCGTTCGCTTCACCCGCGCTCAGACGTGCAATGATTTGCTCGGCGCATTGTCGCGGCGTTGAGGCGCCGGTATCGACTTCGATGTCGTAAACGCAGTGTTTGTGCACCACGTCGAAGTGCGACGTAGCCGTACCCGGAAATCGCCCGGGCCGCTTCGCTTCGCGGGCGTTCACGACGTCGATGGGACATCGAACGCCGACGAACAACACTTCGAACCCGGCGAGCGTGTTCACGTAGTCGAACAGAAAACCCGGCTCGAACATCAGATCGTCGATGATCACGTTGTTGCCTTCTGCGGCGAACGCTGCGATGGCTCGACGCATGCCGCGCAACACTTGCTTCCCCAGATCTCCGAATCGCACCTCGGTGACGCGATCGTTGCCGCGCGAGACCGGCACTACGTTGAGTCCACGCGCTCCCGGTGTGCCGGGAGGAGAGTTCAAGCCGCGATAACGTCCGCCCATGCCGTCACGAAACTGATCGAGCGCAATGTGATGCCACGGATCACGCAGCAATTGCTGCAGCGTGATGGCGAGCGTCGTTTTGCCGGCGCTCGACGATCCGTTCAACAGAATGATTCGACCCGCTGCCATGCTTTACTCGCGAAGATGCTCGGCCCAGCTGTTCGGCCGCGGCATAGTATCGGCTTGCGGTGCACCGCTCAAACCCCTCGACTGCAAAGGAGATCGGAGGAAAGTACACTAGCGCGTTTTTCTACGAGAGCCGCGGCATGCAAGGACTGTTGGGAATCGCCGTGCTGCTAGGGCTTGCGTGGCTCGTCAGCGAAGACCGGCGCAACGTCAACGCGCGTGCCGTTGCAGTGGGCCTGACGATGCAGTTCGTGTTGGCACTCGGGTTGCTGCACTTCGCGCCGGTGCGCGACACGTTGCTGCTGGCGAACCACGTCGTCTACGCCATCGAAGCAGCAACGCGTGCCGGAACGACATTCGTGTTCGGCTTCCTCGGCGGCGGCGATCCGCCGTTCGATCTGACGAATGGCGGCGCGCTGTACATATTCGCATTCCGCATCCTGCCGCAGATCATCGTGTTCAGCGTGCTCGTCGCGTTGACGTGGCATTGGCGCATCCTGCCGCTCGTCATCAAGGCCTTCGCGTGGGTGTTACGAAGAACGCTCGGTGTCGGCGGTGCCGTTGGTGTGGGCGCCGGATCGAGCATGTTCCTCGGTATGGTCGAGGCGCCGCTCGTCATTCGCGCTTACCTGAAGAACCTGTCCCGCTCCGAATTCTTCATCGTGCTGACGGCGGGCATGTCGACCGTGGCAGGTTCGATCATGGTGCTGTACGCGAACGTGCTCGGCGGCATCATCGACGGCGCGCTGGGCCACATTCTGATCGCGTCGGTCATCAACGTGATCGGGGCAATCGTAGTCGCGCGCGTGATGATTCCGTCGAGCGAAACAACCGAAGGCGGCGACGTCGCGGACGCGCTGAGATACGGCAGCGTGATGGACGCGATTACGCGCGGTACCACCGACGGCTTGCGACTGGCCATAAACGTTGGCGCAATGCTGGTGGTTCTCGTAAGTCTGATTGCGCTCGTCAACGCAATGATCGGCGTGTTCGCGGTGGGCGGCGAAGCGCTGACGCTGCAACGAATCATGGGTTGGATGTTTGCACCGATTGCATGGTTGATCGGAATTCCGTGGGCGGAATCCACTCAGGCCGGTGCGCTCCTCGGCACGAAACTGGTATTGAACGAACTGGTCGCGTATATCCAACTCGCCGCGGTTCCGCTCACTGATCTCTCGCCGCACAGCCGTATGATCCTGACGTACGCGCTGTGCGGCTTCGCGAACTTCGGC
>CAZLDA010000626.1:0-2747 GCA_964557875.1 uncultured Pseudomonadales bacterium
CGGAAGTCGTTTACAGGCCATTGATCGACGAGTAGGATCGCGCGTTTAATTTCGCACAGGAGGCCTCGCCCATGTTGCGGATAGCAAACGACGCACTCACCTTCGACGACGTTTTGCTGCTGCCTGCCCTGTCCCACGTGCTGCCCTCCGAAGTCGATCTCAAGACCCGCCTGACCCGAACGATCACGTTGAACATCCCCTTGATGTCCGCTGCGATGGACACCGTAACGGAAGCGCGCCTCGCCGTTGCAATGGCGCAGGAGGGCGGCATCGGCATCGTCCACAAGAACATGACGATCGAGCAGCAGGCGCGGGAAGTACGCTCGGTAAAGAAATTCGAAAGCGGGATCATCCGGGATCCGATCACGATCACGCCGGATCGGACGGTGGGTGAACTGCTCAAGTTGACTCGCGAACACAACATCTCCGGCGTTCCGGTGGTGTCCGGGCGCGAGCTGGTCGGCATCGTCACGAGCCGCGACGTGCGGTTCGAACCGCGCATGGACGTGAAGATCTCCGAGGTGATGACGCGCAAGGACAAGCTGGTGACGGCGCGCGAAGGCGCCGACACCGAAGAGATCCGCGATCTGCTGCATCGTTATCGCATCGAGAAGGTGCTGATCACGAACGACCGCTTCGAGCTGGTCGGCCTGATCACCGTCAAGGACATCGACAAGGCGCGCATGTATCCGAATGCGTGCAAAGACGAACTCGGGCGCCTGCGTGTGGGTGCCAGCGTCGGAACGGGCGCAGATACCGACGATCGTGTTGCGGCATTGATCGAAGCGGGAGTAGATGTACTCGTTGTCGACACGGCGCACGGCCATTCGAAACGCGTGCTCGACCGCATCAGCTGGATGAAACAGAAATATCCGGGTGTGTCGCTCATCGGCGGCAACGTTGCCACTCGTTCCGGTGCGCGTGCACTGGCTGATGCCGGTGTCGATTCGGTGAAGGTCGGAATCGGTCCCGGTAGCATCTGCACTACACGCATCGTCACCGGCATCGGGGTGCCGCAGGTAACGGCAGTGTCGGAAGTGTCGGAAGAACTCGCTGCCGACGGCATTCCTGTGATCGCCGACGGCGGCATCCGCTATTCGGGCGACATTGCAATAGCGTTAGTCGCCGGCGCAAGCGTGGTGATGGTCGGCAGCCTGTTGGCGGGAACGGACGAAGCCCCCGGCGAAGTCGAGCTGTATCAGGGCCGCACCTACAAATCGTATCGAGGCATGGGCTCGCTCGGCGCAATGGCGCAGTCTAATGGTTCCAGCGACCGCTATTTCCAGGACGCCGGCAACGACGGCGGACGCAAGCTCGTACCGGAAGGCATCGAGGGTCGCGTGCCGTACCGGGGTGCAATGGGTCCGATCGTGCTGCAGCTGATGGGCGGGTTGCGCGCAGCGATGGGTTACACCGGCTCGCCCGACATCGAGACGATGCGATCGCGGCCGGAGTTCGTACGCGTTACGCACGCCAGCATGATCGAAAGCCACGTGCACGACGTGAGCATTACGAAAGAAGCGCCGAACTACCCGGTCAGTTGACCCACGGATAACCATGTCTAGCCATGCGCACGTCGAGCGCCTTCTGGTCATCGACTTCGGTGCCCAATACACGCAATTGATCGCGCGGCGCATCCGCGAGGCCGGCGTGTACTGCGAGATTCATCCGTTCGACGCCCCCGAATCGTTCATTCGCGAATACGGTGCGCGCGGTATCGTGTTGTCCGGTGGACCGGAGACGGTGACTGAGGAGGCGACACCTCGCATTCCCGAGGTGGTGTTCGAACTGCGCGATGCGGGCACGCCGATTCTCGGCATCTGCTACGGCATGCAGGCGCTCGCGCAGCAGCTCGGCGGACGCGTGCAGAGTTCGCAGAAGCGCGAGTTCGGCCATGCGCGCATTCGCGTTTCGGATGGATCGTCGCTGTTGAAGGATCTGCCTTCGTTGCAGGACGGCGAGCTCGACGTCTGGATGAGCCACGGCGACAAGGTGGTGACGCTTCCCGATGGATTTCAGATTACTGCGTCCACCTCGAGCGCACCGATTGCAGCCATGGAGAGCGCCTCCACCAGAACCTACGCCGTGCAATTTCATCCGGAAGTCACCCACACCACCGACGGCACGGAGATCATTCGAAGGTTCGCGCGCGATATCTGTCGTTGCAGCGGAACGTGGACGCCGCAGAACATCATCACCGACGCGATTGCCCCGGTGCGCGCGCAGGTGGGCAAAGAGAAAGGGGTGCTCGGTCTGTCGGGCGGCGTCGATTCAAGCGGCGTCGCCGCGTTGCTGTCGCGGGCGATCGGCGACCAGTTGACGTGTGTGTTCGTCGATCACGGCTTGCTGCGGCTGGGTGAGCGCGAGGAAGTGGAGGCCACGTTCTCGGCGTCGAACGCGTTGAACCTGAATTTGATCGTGGTCGATGCGGCCGAGGAATTTCTCGGCAATCTGCAAGGCACGGCCGACCCTGAAGCGAAGCGCAAGATCATCGGTGCCACATTCATCGACGTATTCGATCGCGAGGCGCACAAGGTCGATGGCGTCAAATGGCTGGCTCAGGGCACGATCTATCCCGACGTGATCGAATCGGCTGCCACCAAGTTCAACAAGGCGCACGTCATCAAGTCGCACCAGAACGTAGGCGGCTTGCCCGAGCGGATGAAACTGAACCTGGTCGAACCCCTGCGCGAGTTGTTCAAGGACGAGGTGCGCGAGCTCGGTCTCGCGTTGGGCCTCCCCGAGGC
>CAZLDA010000627.1:0-2731 GCA_964557875.1 uncultured Pseudomonadales bacterium
CGGATGATGTCGTTGCATAGCTCAACGCATTCATCGCAGATGAATACCGAAGGTCCGGCGATCAGTTTCCGGACTTCATGCTGACTCTTGCCACAAAAGGAGCAATACAGCAGTTTGCTCGAATCGTCGCTTCTGCCGCTGTGATCGTCCGCCATTCAGTTACCTCGGGGGCCCAAAGGTCTGGACACCTTGCTTGGAAACCACTGATTTTTCAACCCTTGCTTCGTCGCGCGGAAATTACTGCCCGACTACTTTCGCGAGCGGCTTGCGCGGACGCTGCACCAGGTCGACCAGCCCGTAGCCAACGGCTTCATCGGGGCTCATCCAGAAATCGCGATCGGAATCCTGCGTGATACGTTCCTGCGACTGTCCGGTGTGTTCTGCCAACAGTGCATTTAAGCGGCCACGCATCAGCAAGATCTCGCGCGCCTGAATCTCTATGTCAGCAGCAACCCCGCGCGATCCACCCGCCGGTTGATGCAGCATCATGCGCGAGTTCGGGAGCGCGTAGCGTTTGCCGCGCGCACCAGCCGCCAACAGAAACGCACCCATACTCGCGGCTTGTCCGATGCACATCGTGCTGACGTTGCAGCGAACGAACTGCATGGTGTCATAGATGGACATTCCGGCAGTGACGGAACCACCAGGTGAGTTGATATAGAGGTGAATATCCTTGTCGGGGTTTTCCGATTCCAGATACAACATCTGAGCCACGACGAGATTCGCAACCTGGTCTTCGACCGGGCCGACGAGAAAAATGATCCGTTCCTTCAACAGTCGCGAATAGATGTCGAACGCGCGTTCGCCGCGTGCCGACTGCTCGACGACCATCGGCACGAGGCCAAGGCTCGTCATCGGTTCCGTTTTGTCATACGACATCGCTGTTCTCCTGAAAGCGTTGACTATGCGCCACTCGATTCCGCAGACGTGGACTCCATGGAGGGTTGAGGAATCGCGCGACCACCGATGACGTCTTCGTAGTTGCTGTCGATTTCACTGACAGACGCGTTATCGAGAATATGGTCGACGACCTGGTCCTCCAACACCGCCATTTCGATCTGCGACAGCTGGGCTTCGTTACTATAGTACCAATTGACCACCTGCTCGGGTTGGACATACGTGCTCGCGATGTCCTCCACGCGCTGACGAACACGCGCCGGATCGGCCTTCAATCCATGCGCAGTAATCAGTTCGTTGACGACCAAGCCGACTTTTACGCGGCGCTCCGCTTCGCCCCGAAACAGATCATCCGGCAGTTCCGGCACGCGTGGCGCGTGGTCGTGACTGTGATCGTGATCGTGATCGTGGTTGTGACCGTGGTTATGGTCATGGTCGTGATCGTGGTCATGCGCAGCTTCACGATTCGGCTGCGTATAGCTCTGCATCTGCTGCGCCATTTGTTGCTTCAGGGCGCCGATCTCGCGATTGACCATGGCTTGAGGCAGTTGCACTTCGTGCAAGCGCTTCAGTTCGTCCATCACCTGGCGCTTCAGCTGATTACGAACCGAGGCGTCGAGCTCGCGTTGCATGTTCTTCATCACTTCGGCGCGAAATTCTTCGTAACCGCCTTCAGTAATGCCAAACGCCTTGAAGAACGTCTCGTCGAGTTCAGGCATATGCGCCTGCGCGACTTCTTTCACCGTCACTTCGAAGCGCGCAGTTTTGCCCGCCAGCTTCTCGACTCGGTAGTCCACAGGAAATACCGCGTCGAAAGTGACCTGATCGCCGGCCTTCGCACCGCGAACGCCCTGATCGAAGTCGTCGATCATCTGCTTCGCGCCCAGCACGAACGCGACGTTCTCGCCGGATCCTCCATCGAACAACACATCATCGATGCTGCCTTTGAAATCGACCGTCACGCGATCGCCATCCGCAGCGGCGCGATCGACGGCATGCCAGTGCTTTCGTTGCTCGCGCAGGCTCTCGATCATCTTGTCTACATCGGCGTCGACGATTTGCGCGCGCGGGCGCTTCACATCGATGCGACTCAGCGGCGCAAGATCTACCGGTGGATACACTTCGAACGTCGCCGCAAACTCGAAGTCTTCACCAGGCTCCATACGCAACACGTCGAGACTCGGCGAGCCCGCTGGTGCCATGCTTTCGCGCTGAATGGCTTCGAAGAAGGTGGTTTGCATCAGTTCGCCGGCCACTTCCTGACGCACCGATTTTCCGAAACGTCTGCGAATCTCTTTCACCGGCACCTTGCCCGGGCGAAACCCCGCCAGACGCGCGCGCTGCGCAGTCGCCTTCAACCGTTCGCTGATCTGCTGTTCGAATGTTTCCGACGGCACCACGATTGTCATGCGGCGTTCCAGACCGCTCGTGGTTTCAATGGAGACCTGCATGTCTTGCTGCTACCTCTAATATGCCTGCCGCGCGTTACGACGCGCATCGAAGATGGGGTGGACGACGGGGCTCGAACCCGCGACCGCCGGAATCACAATCCGGAGCTCTACCAGCTGAGCTACGTCCACCAGTGTCTACACGTACGACCAAAGTCGTGACCGGAATTTCTGGTACGCCCGGAAGGACTCGAACCTTCAACCCTCGGCTTAGAAGGCCGATGCTCTATCCGGTTGAGCTACGGGCGCTCGTGACCGCACCCTAATGGAGTTGAATGGTCGGGGTAGAGAGATTCGAACTCCCGACATCCTGCTCCCAAAGCAGGCGCGCGACCAGACTGCGCTATACCCCGATCGAAACCAACGATAGGCAGCTCAATGATCGC
>CAZLDA010000628.1:0-2730 GCA_964557875.1 uncultured Pseudomonadales bacterium
CATGAGGCCGACGACCTTTAGACCCTCGCAAGAGAAAGGCGCAGAAGGTATGTCCGCTAATCGAGTTGCAGCCTGTCAGCTTCCTTCAGTCGACGGTGCCGCGCAGGAGCGGCACGAAGCGGACGTATTCGAGGCTCTCCTCGTGGAAGCCCTCTTCCGTCTTGTCGATGACCTTGAGCTCTTGAGTTCGATCATCGCCGACCGGGATCACCAGCCGTCCACCCACGGCAAGCTGTTCGAGCAGCGCCGCGGGCACACTACGCGCTGCTGCCGTAACGATGATGCCGTCGAACGGACCCTGGTCGGGCCATCCGAGATTGCCGTCGTCATACTTCACACGGACGTTTCGCAGCTTCATGGCGCGGAAGCGTTCGCGCGCGCGTTCGATCAGCGGCGCGATCCGCTCCACCGTGAACACCCGCTTCACCAATGCCGCGAGCACGGCAGTCTGATAGCCCGATCCCGTGCCGATCTCGAGCACGCGTTCGCGCGGCTTGTTCAGCAGCGCTTTCGTCATCAGCGCAACGATGAAGGGTTGCGAAATGGTCTGACCGTGGCCGATCGGCAGTGCGGTGTCTTCGTAAGCGCGTGTCGACAGTGCTTCGTCGATGAAGATATGTCGTGGCACCGCACCGATTACCGACAGTACCCGCTCGTCATCAATGCCATGTTCGCGCAGTCGTTGCACCAGTCGGTCGCGCGTACGCTGCGAGGTCATGCCTATGCCGCGCAGATCGAACTGGCTCACGCGGCGTTCTCCGCAACGGAACTTCGAAACGTGCCGATCTCGCGCAGAAGCACCGTGGCGTAGTGGCCCGGTGGAAGTTCGAAACGAAGTTCCAGGGTGCAGCCGTCGACGGCGGCCTCGAGCTGCAACGGTCGCAACACGAACCCACGGCGTTCCTGTGTGAGTCCGAGGTGTTCGAGCGGATCGAGCCACTCGCGGTATTCGGCCAGGGCAGCGGTTTCGAGGTCGAGCGCCGCCCCACGCGCCCGCGCACGCCCACGGCCCCATAGCGGACCTGTTGGAGCGCCGTCGAGAGGTACATCGCCTTCGATCAGCCGATTCCAGTTGCCGGCTTTCACGCGACATGCAAGTACAGCGTTGAACAGCAGCGCGCGCGCCGTCGACAAGTGCAGTCCCTTCTGGAACGCGGGCACGGACGCGCGCGGTCGACGACAAACCCAGGCGCGCGCGCGCTCGACGTTGCCCCCGTCTCTGCCGAACCGCTGTTCGCCGAAATAGTTCGGCGCGCCTCCATCGCGGAGCGCTGCGATGCGATCCGATAAACCGTGCACGTTTCCGTGCAGGCCGCGCACGCGAATGCAGAATGCGTTTCCCGCAAGCTCGCCGCGGCGCAGCTTGCGTTGATGGCGCGCGTGTTCGAGCACGCGCCAGTTCGCTGCCGGCTGCGGCACCACGGCCGACGGCGTCAGCACGCTGAACCACTGTCGCGTCACCGCGTGCCGGTCCTTCATGCCTGCAAACGATACGTCGCGCGGCGACACCGCGTAGAGGCGTGCGAGTTCAGTCGCAACATCGTTCGTATTGGCACCACGTTTTTCGATCCGCAGCAGCAGATGCTCGCCGACGTGAGAAGGCTCGAACGCCGCACGCTCATCGACGAAGAAATCGTCGGGGCAGCTACGGATAACACCTTCGACCGGCAGCGGTGAGTAGGCGAGCGGCGGCACGATGGGACTCACGATCAGGGATCGACGACCAGATAGAACGTCTCGCCGTTCTTGATCATGCCGAGTTCGCTGCGCGCCCGCGCTTCGACGCCGGCGGGGCCGCTCTTCAACGCCGCCACCTCGACGGCGAGGCGCTTGTTTCGCTCTTCGAGCTCGTGCGTGCGTCGCGCCTGATCGGCCACGCGCGCCTGCAAATCTCCGCGCGCGAGCACCCCCACGTCGCTGAACCACAGGCGTACCTGCATGCCGATCAGCACGACGGCGCCGATGACGAGCAGTACACGAACGGTGGTTGTCAGCTTCGAAGCTCCGCACGGCCGCGGTACACGGCGCGATTGCCCAGCTGCTCTTCGATTCTCAGCAGCCGGTTGTACTTCGCCACTCGATCAGACCGCGACAGCGAACCCGTCTTGATCTGCCCTGCTCCGGTCGCCACCGCCAGATCGGCAATCGTGGTGTCTTCCGTCTCTCCAGACCGGTGCGAGATCACCGTTGCATAGCCCGCCTTTTTCGCCATCCGGATCGCCGCAAGCGTCTCGGTCAAACTGCCGATCTGATTGAACTTGATCAGGATCGCGTTCGCCACGTGCGCCTTGATGCCGTCGTTCAGGATCGCAGTATTGGTAACGAACAGATCGTCGCCGACCAGTTGCACCCGCCTGCCTACGGAATCGGTCAGCTGTTTCCAGCCGGTCCAGTCGGCTTCGTCCATGCCGTCTTCGATGGACAGAATCGGATAACGCTCGGTCAACGAAGTGAGATACGACGTGAACTGCGTGCGCGGGAACCGGCCTTCGTTGGCGAGCACGTATTCGGTGCCGTCGTAGAACTCCGACGCAGCGCAATCGAGCGCAAGCGTAACGTCCTCTCCCGGCCGATAGCCGGCGCCAACAATGGCTTCCGTAATCACATCGAGCGCCGCAGCGTTCGACGGCAGGTCGGGTGCGAAACCGCCCTCGTCGCCGACCGCAGTGTTCAGCCCTCGCCCACGCAACACCGACTTCAACGAGTGGAAGACCTCCACACCGCAACGTA
>CAZLDA010000629.1:0-2414 GCA_964557875.1 uncultured Pseudomonadales bacterium
GACGAACCGCTCGGCCGTGAGAACGGCATCGATCAACGCGAGGTCGTCGCGTTCGCCGTCGATCTGCACGCGAATCGTCTTCGCCTGGCGTGCAACGTCGCGCAGCGCCACTTTGCCGCTGGCGATCAATCCCGCAGCGGCGCCGGCAACCGTCGCCTCGACGAAGCGCGGGAATACGTTGTTGGTGCCCGTCGATATCGGCAGCAGCGGCGCATCGGGCCAGCCGAGGGTAAATGCGCGATTGGTGCCGTCGCCGCCCAACGTCAGCACAGCCGCGCAATTCGCGGCCGAGAGGGCGCGTGCGCCGCGAACGGTGTCGAGCGAGCTTGCGGTGTGGGGCGCGTCTACCGCGTGGCTGCACACTTCGGACCCGAACTCCGAGAGCGCGGCGGCCGCGATGCCGTGACTATCGGGTACATACGCGAACGTGTTCGCACCGGCGCCCAACGCGCCAACGATGGCGCGACGGACGATGGCGCACTTTTCCTGGTTGTCGAACACCGACGCGCGCGCCACCAACCGGCGCACGTCCTTGCCGGACGCCGGATTGACGGCGATCCCGATGACGCCTCCGGCCACGTGAACGTCAGGCGCCGATCAGGCGGCGCGCTTCTGCGACGATTCGATCCGCGTTTGGCACATACACCTTCTCGAGCGCGGGGCTGAAAGGCACGGGCGAGAACGGTGCTCCCACTCGACCGACCGGGGCATCGAGATAGTCGAACGCGAGTTCCTGGATCTGCGCCGCGATCTCCGCACCGAATCCGCCGAAGCGCACCGCTTCGTGAACGACCAGCGCACGATGCGTCTTCTTCACCGATTCAACGACGGTCTTCGTGTCGAACGGTTGCACGCTGCGTGCGTCGATCACCTCTGCGTCGATGCCGAGACCCTTCAGCGTTTCGGCCGCTTTCAGCGCCTCATGCAACATCCGCCCGAGTGTAACGATGGTGTAGTCCTTGCCGGGACGCACGACGTTGGCCACGCCGATCGGCACTTCGTACGCACCTTCAGGCACTTCGCCCATTAGCCCGAGCGACATCTTGTTCATGACGACGAACACCGGATTGTCGTCGCGTGCGGCCGCGATGATGCAACCCTTTACGTCGTACGGCGTCGCGGGCATCACCACTTTCAGACCGGGCAGATGCGCAATCCACGCTTCGAGACTCTGCGAGTGTTGCGCCGCGAGGTTCGCGCCGGCACCCGACATCGTCAGCACCGTGATCGGCAACGTCGCGCTGCCGCCGAACATGAAGCGCATCTTCGCCATCTGGTTCGCGACTTCGTCCATACATTCGCCGAGGAAGTCCATGAACATGATGTCGACGATGGGCCGCAGTCCGGTGGCGGCGGCACCGACACCGAGACCGATGATGCCTTTTTCGGAAATCGGCGTGTCGATGACGCGATCGCCGCCGAACTCTTTGAACAACCCGCGGTAGTAACCGTAGACGCTGCCGGCCTGGCCGACGTCTTCGCCGGCGACGAACGCGGTGTCCTGCTCGAGCAGTACTTCACGCACGCCTTCGGTGATCGCGCTGACGTACGGCAGTTTGCGCGCGCCGGTGTCTGTTTTTGCTTGTGCTTGTCCCATTGCGATTCCTTACGATGCGGTGGCGTAAACGTCGTCGAGCAGACTCGCGGCGTCGGGGAATGGACTGTCTTCGGCGAACTTGATGCCGTCTTTCACCTGCTGCTGCACTTCCGCGTGTACGGCAGCGGCTTTCTTCTCGGATAGAACGCCTTGCTCGGCCAGGCGCGCTTCGAACAGCTTGATCGGATCGCGCTGCATCCATTCCCGCACTTCGTCGTCGGTGCGATAGGTGAGACCCATGCCGCGAATACCGACGTGGTCGTAGAACCGATACGTCTTGCATTCGAGCAACGTCGGGCCCGCCCCTTTACGGGCTCGTTCGATGGCTTCGCCCGCCGCTTCGTACACTGCGACTGCGTCCATGCCGTCTACGACGACGCCGGGCATGCCGTAGCCTGCAGCGCGATCGGCTACGTCGACGATGGCCTGGTGGTTCGCCTGCGGCGTGAATTCACCGTAGCCGTTGTTCTCGCACACGAGGATTGCCGGCAGCTTGTATAGCGCCGCCATGTTCGCCGCTTCGTGGAACGAGCCCTCGTTCGATGCACCGTCGCCGAAGAACGCGACGGCGACGTTCTTCGTTTTCTTGAATTTCTGCGAGAACGCCGCACCGATCGCGATCGGCGGTCCGCCGCCGACGATGCCGTTTGCGCCGAGCATGCCGAGTTCCATGTTGCAGATGTGCATGCTGCCGCCCTTGCCCTTGCAATAGCCGGTGGCGCGGCCGAACAGTTCGGCGAACATCCGGTCGAACTCGCCACCCTTGGCGATGAGGTGGCCGTGACCGCGGTGCGTGCTGGTGATCTGGTCGTCGCTC
>CAZLDA010000629.1:2424-2726 GCA_964557875.1 uncultured Pseudomonadales bacterium
ACGCCTGCAGCAACCGCTTCCTGCCCTACGTAAAGGTGCAGTGCACCGGGAATTTTGCCGGCCTCCATCAGCTTTCCGGCCTCCTCTTCGAAGATGCGGATGCGCACCATGCGGCGGTGGATATCGAGCAGGACTTTGTTGCTGGGCTGTTTCGCCAAAACCGTCTCCCCTGATTGTTTTGGTTTGGGTGCGCAATCTTATTCGGGTTCGTCTGTTGCGCGCTACCGCTGAAGTAGTCGGGCCGAAGCCCGTGCACTTCCCACGTCAACGGTCGCGGGCTACTCTCGTTTTCGAAACGCGAC
>CAZLDA010000630.1:0-2723 GCA_964557875.1 uncultured Pseudomonadales bacterium
ACAACTGGCGCGAGCCGGCGACCGGCGGCCAGTTTGCGAGCGCCACCGGCTGGTCATTGCGGCGCATGGAGATCGAACTCTTCGTTGCACTGTTGGTGGTCGTGCTGGCCGGTCAACCAGCGGCATTGACGCCGCTCGATGCCGGCACCCTGAGCTATACGCCGCCACCGACGATCAGCGAGGCCGCGCCGACGTCGGCGACGGTGACGGCATCGCAGAGCACCTACGGCGTGAGCGGTTTCAACGGCACGCCCACGACCGTCAACGTACCGGTGTGGTGGTACGCGGTCATGGCGATTAGTTCCGGCCTCAATCACGCGGTGGTGGAGGGAATGCCATCGGCGAGCGATCTGCGCGCGCTGGAACAGCAGGCGCGCCTGGCGACGATCGCGGATCCCGGCTTGCGCCAGGAGGTCAGTGATTTTTTCAGCAGCTGTTATGTGCCGGCGCGCTCGAAGTATCAGTCCGAACGTCCGAGCACGGCGGCGGTGAACGCAATCCTGGCTACGTACGGACCGGATGACCCCGACTGGCTTGGGTCGCACGTGCTTCGCGACACGCCGGGTTACTACGACGTCCTTCGCTCGACCAAGCCGATTTCAGGCTGGCCGTACGACGCAACCCGCGACACCGAGTACGACCCGACGGCGCCACCGACGTGGGGTAAGCCCACCTGCAAGCAATGGTGGGAAGACGATCAGATCGGTTTGCGGCAGAAGCTCGAGGAAGCGGCGGACGCCACCGCGGGCGGATTCTCGGGGTTGGTCGTCGCAATCGCACCAAACGTGGCGAGCGAGCAACAGAACGATGCGGTCGCCCGAGTGGTACTCAGCAATGCGCCGGCGGTTTGGTCCAACAATGATCTCGTGGCGCGCAACACCGCCACATCGGGGTGGTTGGCGACGGAGGAGCATTTCATCAAGGGAGGTCTCGCCACGGGTGGGATCGTAGCGGCATCCGCACTCTTTTCGGTGATGATGACCGCCGTCTTGATGGGGCTGCCGATGGTGCAAGCGCTGCTGCTGCTCGGCATCTATGCGCTGCTACCCATGATAGTCGTGCTGTCTCGCTATTCGATCGCGATGATGGTGACCGGTGCGATAGCGATCTTTACCGTCAGGTTCTGGAGCGTGCTGTGGTATCTAGCGATGTGGGTCGACCAGAACCTGATTCGATCGATGTACCCCGACGTCAACGTGTTGCTTCAGATCTTCGTCAACCCGGGAGAACACGACAGCAAACGCATGCTGTTGAATATGATGACGACGAGCATGTACGTCGGATTGCCGCTGCTCTGGAGTGGGATGATGGCGTGGGTAGGTATGCATGTCGGGCGTTCGATTGACGCGGCCACGAATCCGTTGTTCGCTCCTGCGCGAGAAAGCGGAAGCCATGGGGGCGCGCTCGCGCGGATGTTGGTCGCGAAGTTCCGGCGCTAGCCGTGCTCGTACCAACCGTAGGGATCAGTGCCATCGTCGAGGCGCCCAGTGCGGTAGTTGAGGACGCCGACGCTCAGTGTGGTGTCCGAGGCATCGTCCTCCAAATCGGGTTCCGCCGACGCCAGTGCGCCGACAACGCCGACGAACACGCGGACTATGAAGCGCAGTGTCGAAATTAGAAGCCGTGAGATGCTCTTTGTTAGCGCCATCATTTCGGATTGATTATTCAGTCGCCAATTCTCGCAACAATAGCACCATCGATAATCCGCACATGCTTCGACATGCATGTGGCTTTCGATTGGCCAACAATGGAATCGACACACGGTCGATTCAGCAGTACATGGGGCACAGTGCAATCTCGAGTACAGTGATTTATACGGAGATCGCTCCAGACCGGTTCAAGGGTTTCTGGAAAGACTGAAGGGCCCGTTTGAATGACCTGCGCGAGCTAACACTTCAGTCATTCTGCGGATTCTGGCGGGGCGATCGAATCGTCGGCTCACTTTGCGACAGCTTTGATGCAGGGCGGTTCGGTACTCCGACCGGCTTTTGGCCGAATACGCTTTGCCCGGAAACGTTAATCATCTTTGCGACCACCAGTCGTAGGACTCGCCCCGAGCGACGCCTGTTTTCTGGGTCCCAACTTTTGCCCAGGATCGTTAGCGGACGGTGGCACCACCTCCAACGGATGAGAAGAGGAGTTCCCATTGTGGGTCGTCCCGGGCGGCATGTTCCGAGTAGGGTTATCGCAATAACCCTTATGCGCGATGGGTGTTTTCAGTAGGGTCGCAACCACCAAACACCGGACTGAATGAAATGCTTCTAGACAAAGATGCGATACGCGCAATGCGTGACGCCGGGATGCAATTCGGCACCTTCGACCGGCGCGTCTTACTCCCGTTGGACCAGGTGGTTTCCTCCGTGCAGGGTGAAACGGGAGAGCTAGTTTCTTTCGAAGATTTGTGGGAGATGGCGGATGCCGGCCTCATCCCATTAAGCGACGAGGGGACGCCGCTTTACGTTCCGTCTCGGGTTGGTCTCTTGCGTCGGCTCGAACGACGGGGTTACAGCACCTCCGAGCTACGCGAAATCGTGGAGCACGAGGAAGCGACCATCGACGAGTTCCTGACTACGGATCAGCTCGCGTACATAGACGATGACCTCGAACTGCTGATCAACATTTGCTCGGAGATGATCGAGCAGGGATCTAGGATTCAATCTGAGGAACCTTCGACTTCCGAGGGCAAGACAAAAGACTACAAGCGATTTTTGGTCATGCTGCAT
>CAZLDA010000631.1:0-2708 GCA_964557875.1 uncultured Pseudomonadales bacterium
GCGGCGACGTCGTCGACGTTGAGTACGGCGCCGGCGAGCTCGCCGTTGTCGTCCTGATCCGGCACTCGCGGCGACGATTCGGCGCCGCCGTAGCGCGCTTCGCGATTGCGCTCCGACGTGCCGATGTTCGTGCCGACGCGCATCGGGCACAACACCGAAACGCCGATATTGTCGTCGCGCAGTTCGCGATGAAGCACTTCAGCCAGCGCGACGACGCCGTATTTCGCAACACAGTAGGGTCCGAGTCCCACGTTCGGAACGAGCCCCGCAAACGACGCGGTGAACAGGATGTGGCCGCCGGCCTTTGCGGCCTTCATGTGCGGTAGAAATGCTTCAACGCCGTGGATCGGGCCCCACAGGTCGACGTCGATGATCCAGCGCCAGTCGTCGTGGCTCATGTCGCTGATCGGGCCGCCGACGGCAACGCCCGCGTTGTTGAAGACGATGTGCACACCGCCCAGCGTTTTGACGATGTCGTCTGCCAGCGCGAGCATTGCGGCGTGATTGGACACGTCGCACACGCGCGTTTCGACGCGGCCTTTGCCCACTGCCTCCACCGCGCGCGCCGCCGGCCCCAGCGCCGAGGCCTGCATGTCGACCAGCACCAGATGGGCGCCGCGCGCGGCCAGTTGTTTGGCGGTGGCGAGCCCGATGCCGCTGGCTCCGCCGGTGATCACCGCCACCTTGTTCGCAAAATCCATCGATCGATCTCCTGACGATGCGAAGCCTAACCCGTTACCCGGGAATCGTACATTCAGCTCAGTTCGTGGCTGCGCGCGAGATCCGATCGCAGGTCCTTGGCCGCCATCAGATAGAAGACCGTGGACAGGACGTTGAACAGAAGCACGCTGACGAGCGCCCAGCGTACTGAATACACGCCGAGATCGGTGTAGGCGTTGAGGAGGTCCGACGTGACGCCGACGACCACGGGACCGAGCCCCATTCCGATCAGATTCAGAATGAACAGCAGAATCGAAGCCGCGAGCGCGCGCATCCGCAACCCGACGAGACCCTGCGCTAACGCGAACGTCGGCCCGAGATAATAAGCACCCAGAAATCCGGGGATCGCGGCGATCCAGAACGCAACGACCGGTTCGGGCCAGGTGTAAACCGCGGTGGAGAACGGCACCGAAATCAGCGTGGCAAGTGCCGGCAGCCAGACGTACCAGCGGACGTCGCGCTTCGCCAACCGGTCGGCGAAGTAGCCGCCGCTCGCGGTGCCGAGAATGCCGGCGAAGCCGAGCCAGAACAGCGCGGTGCCGATGTCGCGCGTGCCCATGTCGTGAACACGCATGAAGAGCGGTGCGATGAATGGGCCCACCCCGTAACCGACGAGTGCGTGGAATGCGCCACCGAGCGTCATGTAACGGAAGCTCTTGCGCGACCACAGTGCTTTGAACACGAACCCTACCGGCGGCGCCTCGGCCTTCGCCTGCACGATTTGTTCGGACACGCCGCGCGGCGGCTCGTTCATCGTGAAGCGGAGCACCAACGCCATCAGTACACCGGGCAAGCCCACCGCGATGAATGCGGTGCGCCAGTCCATCGCTTCGTTGATCCAGCCGCCGAGTAAATTGCCGAGCATCGTGCCGACGGGAATGCCGAGCGCGTAGAGACCGAGTGCGGTGGCGCGCCGATCGGACGCGAACAGATCGGAGATCATCGAATGCGCCGGCGGACTGCCGCCGGCTTCGCCCACCGCCACGCCAATGCGCGCCAGCAGCAGCTGCCAGAAATTCTGCGCAAGGCCGCAGACAGCCGTCATCGCGCTCCACACCGCGAGGCAAACCGCGATGATGTTGCGGCGATTGTGCTTGTCGGCCAGCCGCGCGATCGGAATGCCGAAGGCCGTATAGAACAATGCGAATGCGATGCCGCCCATCAGGCCGATGTGCCAATCCATCAGGCCGAGGTCTTCCTTGATCGGCTGCGCGAGAATGTTGAGGATTGAGCGGTCGATGAAGTTCAGAACGTAAACCACGAACAGCAGTGCCAGCGCATACTGCGGCTGCCACGTCGATCGATGTGGGGTGGGTTGCGACAATCGATGGGCTCGTCGGTTCGGGTAGCGGAGAGTCTCCGATGGCAACACATCCGGTCAAGGCGCAATGAAGCTGGGCACCTCTCTGCGGTTCCTCTATCCGACCGGGCCGCACACGTATCCCGCGTTCAAGCGCGCGCTCGATGCGTTGCCCCCGGGCGGCTTCATCGAACGACCGATGGGTGCGTTCGATACGGCACAACAGGCGCGCAACGTTCTGGAGGTTGCAGCGGCCGCGCGTGCGGCCGGTCTCGATAGCTTGTTGTTCGGCGACAATCACGCGGTACCCGCGGCGTTCGCCAATTCGTTTTCGCCGGTGCCCACCGTAGCGAGGCTGATGTCCGTTACCGACACGATGCAGGTGGGCATGGTGTTACTCGCGCCGTTCTACGAACCGATCGTGCTGGCGGAACAGCTCGGCACGCTGGCTGCGTTTGCGCAGGCGCCGCTGATCGTGGTGCTCGCGAACGGCGGCCGTGCGCAGGCGTTCGACGCATTCGGAATGAACATCGGCAATCGTGCCGCGCGACTGGAGGAGTTAGCGCACGTGCTGCGTGCGCTGTTGGCCGGTGAACACCTGAGCTATCGCGGACGTTTCATTCAACTCGACGGCGTGCAGGTCAGTCCGCTGCCGCCCATGCCGATAGAGATCTGGATCGCAGGCACC
>CAZLDA010000632.1:0-2703 GCA_964557875.1 uncultured Pseudomonadales bacterium
CACCTCGGCAACACCATCGACATTCACGGCGGCGGTTCCGACCTGACGTTCCCGCACCATGAAAACGAGCTCGCGCAGGGGCGTTGCGTAGACGACGGCGAGGCTTACGTTCGTTACTGGTTGCACAACGGCATGCTGACGCTCGGCGACGAGAAGATGTCGAAGTCCGTCGGCAACATCATCACGCTGCGCGCGTTGCTGGCGCGGCACGGCGGCGAAGTGCTGCGCTACGCATTGTTGTCGGGCAACTATCGCTCGCAGCTCGCGTGGTCCGACGATCTTCTGAAGCAGGCACAAGCGAGTCTCGATCGCATGTATCAGGCGCTGCTCGACGTCCCTCCCGGCAACGCGACGACTCCGGAGCAGTTCCGCCACGCACCGGTGGAGGCGTTTCCGGCCGCGGTCATCGAGGCGTTGGCGGACGATCTCAACACCACCGAAGCGCTCGCCGCCATGCACGGCATCGTCAGCGACATTCATCGCGCCAACGATCCGACTCGCGCGCGTGTACTACGGGATCAGCTGCTTGCCGGGGCGTGGTTGCTGGGCTTGCTGACGAAGACGCCGGAAGCTCACTTCAAGTCCGGCAGCAACGTCGACGCGGCTCACATCGAGGAACGTATCGCCGCGCGCAATGCTGCGCGCGCGTCACGCGACTTCAAACTGGCCGATACGATTCGCGACGAACTGCTGGCGCAAGGCATCGAACTCGAAGATACGCGTGACGGCACGCGTTGGCGTACGAAAGGCTGACCCTGCCAGCGGTCACTCTTCGTAGTTGAGCAGGCTGCCGATGCTTCGAAAGCCCAGCTTCGCGTAAACCGAACGCGCCTGTTCGTTGTCGGCGTTGAGCCACGCGGTGTCGCGGCCGCTTGCGAACACACCGCGCAGCAACGCGCTGACGATGCTCGCCGCTGCGCCGCGACGGCGAAATTCCGGCAACGTCACGATGCCAACGATCTCACCAAGGCCGTCTGCTTGTGCGATCCACCGCCCCACGGCTGCGGGGCGGCCGTCGATCGTTCCGATCACGCTCGTCTCCTCGCCGATGCGCAGTGTTTCGCGCAACACCTCTATCGCCTCGCGTCCGACCGGACGTGACCCGTCGGCTGGGCGTTCATCTGCGATGTGCAGGTACGTCGCGAGATCGGCATCGCTGTCGGCGGCAGACAATCGTCGTACGTTCACATCGCCCGCTTCGGCCGGCACGAATTCGCTGCTTGCGCACGCCATCAGCGGCTCGCACGCCTGCAGATGCAAGCCGGCTTGCTGCAGGGTTTCGGCAAGACCGGGCCAGAGTTCTTCGACGAACTCGATGCGAACCTTGCGGGCGCGCGAAGCAAACAGAACACGTAGTCTTTCCACCGCGGCACTGAGCAATGCGGGTTCGATCGGCGTAACGGGCATCGCATAGTTCAACTGCGGATTGTCGGTGTGCGCGTTGAACCACGCACGGAACGCCCCGCTGCGTACCGACTCGACTCCGGGAGCGGTCGGCGCCGGCGCGAGACTGATGCTCTGCTCCAGCTTTCGCGCGAGTGCGATGAGAGATGTAGCTTCAGACATCGCACTTCCAAGGTTGGTACGAGCCGCTACTGTCCGTTCTGTTCGATGTGAGCGCAACTCATCGAACCCTCTTACCGGCTTCATTGTCGGCGCCCCGGCGATGTTGGCTATACTGCCGCCGCGTTCAGGTGCTGAGGCGCGTCGATCGTCGGATCGATTGCGTTTCGGAGAATCGGGAAATCGGTGCGCGCCTTCCTTGGGACGCAATTTTGAAGGTGCAATTCCGATGCTGCCCCCGCAACGGTAAGTCCGCGACGAGCGTTCAACGCCACTGTCGGCAACGATGGGAAGGTGACGCTCACGCGATCTGCACACGCAGATTGCCGCGACGAGCCCGGAGACCGGCCCGAACGGGGCGCGGCGTCCTTGACGTTCGCGATATCGACATCGTCGCTCGGGGCGTAGCGGCAGATCGAGGGTATCTCCATGACCTGTGCATTCAGATTGAGGGCGGCGACTGCCGTCGTCGTGTCTTCTGCCTTTGCTCCTGCGTTCGCATCCGAAGCACCTGCGGCGCCCGAGCAGATCACCGTGCTGGCCACTCGTACCGCAACACCGGTCGACATCGCACCGGCGTCAGTGGAAATCATCGAACAATTCGCGATCGACGCGCGCCAATCCGGCGTACCAGCGGACCTGTTGAGGGGCGCGCCGGGGTTTTCGGTCAGTCAGTCGGGCGGGATCGGCAGCGTTACCGAAGTGCGCTTCCGCGGCGCCGAAGCGAATCACCTACTCGTGATGGTCGATGGAGTGGCGATCAACGACCCGGCGCTCGGCTCGTCGGTGGACTTCGCGAACCTCGATCTGATCGGCGTCACGCGCGTGGAAATTCTGCCCGGCGCACAGAGCGCGTTATGGGGCAGCGACGCGCTCGCCGGCGTAATGAACTTCGAGACGCCGCCGGCGCCCGGCGCGTCGCTGCACAACGTGTGGCTGGAAGGCGGCTCGAACGATACGTCGCGCGCGTCGATCCGGCTCGCGCAACGTAACGACGAGTGGTACTACGCGCTGAATGCGCGCCACACCGAAACCGCGGGTACCAATATCGCGGAACAAGGCGGCGAAGACGACGGCTATCGCAACACCACCTTGCACTTGAACACCGGCTACACCGGTGAGCGCGGCAGCGTCGGGTTC
>CAZLDA010000633.1:0-2698 GCA_964557875.1 uncultured Pseudomonadales bacterium
GCCCGGGAGCCGGCCGCGCAATGAAGCTTCGTTGCATCTACGTCGACCTCGACGTTGCGATTCCTTGAGTGGAGTCGTCCATGAAGTCCGCAGAGAGTCCAATCAACGACAAAGCCATCGCCAAGCTGAAGGCCTCTCGCAATACGAGACTGACTCGCCTAGATGAACTCGATGCCGTAGTGGTTCGCTTTGTCCGCGTTAGGACGTTTCGATATTCAGCGGCCTGTAGAACGGCTTACCCTGGCCGAAGTACTCCCCCATCAAATTCCTGAACGTCTCGCCACCCGACCCTTCTTCGGTGAGGGTCAGGTTCTGACGGAAGAAATTGATGCTATCCGGATTAAGGGACCGGGCCATCGCCCAGTACTGCTCCGCTTTCTCCTTGGCACCGTGGGCGCGGAACAGATTACCGAGTCGAAACGCGGCATCGGCCTTCGACTGATCTGAGCCGTGCGCGCGAACATTGCCGGCGACCGTCGCGGCGGACTGCACGTAAACACTGTCGGCTCCCTTTTCGACCCAGTCCTTGAGCACCGGGGAATAGACGTCGGTACCGAATTGGAACGCCTGTTCGCCGTCTCCGAATTGGTGGACCTTGGCGTAGGTGCCCTCGTCGATTCGAACGATCCTGCCTTCCTCGTCGATCCAGGCCGCCGATGGAACGTTCACGAAATTGAACGCGCTGCTGACGACGTGGTTCTCATCCACAACCTGCACGTAGGTCGCCTTAGCCGCATCGAAGATCGGCCCCGCTACTGCTTCGCCGCCGGTGTCCTGGGCTGCGCTGATGATGACGAAGTTCGGATCGTTGAGTTCTTCGTAGATTGCTTGCCACACGGGCAAGTCGAGTTGGCAGCCTCACCAGGATGACCAGGTGACGATCAACGCCTTCTTGCCCCTGAAATCGGCCAGTCGGATCACCTTGCCCTGGCGGTCCTTGATTTCGAATTCCGGTGCCATCGCATCCAGAAGCGTGCGCTCCCGCTTAGCCGGGATCTCCGCGAAACTCCAAACGCCGGATTCAGCATCTGCGACATACGGCTGCCCGAGCAGATCGGCGAACGCCGTGAGGTCGAACCACTGGATACCGTTCTGCTCGACGAGCAATTTGTCGTTCATCGGAATGCACATGTCTTCGAAACACACGCCCTCCGGCTTCACTTCGAAGCCATTCACGCGAGCCAGGTCCTCCGGCCGAATAAGCAGGCCGGGGCCCCTGCCAGTTGGCGACAACGTCACGCTCTTGCCTTGGTACAGGATCGTGGTGCTGCCCTCCGGGTGGATAGGCGTTGCTTCGAACGGATGTCGATACTCGGGATATGCCCCGAACGCTCTAGCCATCATCATCTCCTTTGGCTTGCCGGCTATGCCTATGCTTAACACCCTAGTGGGACTATCTCCACCAGAAAATACTGACCGCACCGATCCACCCACTGCCGTGTGATCCGCGCACGGCCATGATCTTCTCACCGACGCGGAAATCGGTTCACTGAAAATCCGCGTGTCGACACTGTGCGACGACCGGTTCAATTCTGCCCCTGGCCACCATGCAAGTCGGCACTACTCGCGACTTCATCAATCCGTTAGATGGATGCATGCAAATCGCACCGTCCTTGTCCTACTTCAGGTTGGCGGCATAGCGCGCGACGCGGCGGGATATCTGCCTAGCGCGGCGTCGTGATCGGATCGGCATGCCTGTGAACAAGCTTCCAGGCATCGCCCTCCAACCGAAAGACACTCGTGACACGCAGCGCAATCGGCGGCTGGTCGCCCGCGTCTTTTCTCTGCCCGTGTTCCACCTGCACCACCACTGCAAGGTCGTGCGTCCGGTATGTTGCGACGTCATCAAAAGGTGTCGCATCGCCGCCCTGCATGCGGGCGGCCGCGCTGGCCAACGTGGCCTCGACGTTCGCGCGGCCTTGCGCAAACGGCCCGAATGGGTTGCCCCAGGTCACATCGTCACGATCGGAGAGCAGCGCGACGTAGCCGCTGCAATCCCCTTTCAACATCGAGTCGAGCGCTGCGTGATTCCGCGCGATGGCGTCTTCGAGAGTTTTCGCGGTCATATCGTTCTCCTTGCAACAGGTCAGATCGTTACTCGCGCGACTGGGAGAACCCGTCAGGCGCCGTTCATCGGGTTGCCGAACTAGTCACCGACACGCCGACGCGTGGAGGGCTTTCGGCTTTTGCGTCGCCGTTTACCATCCGAGGATCGACGCCCTGCGGATCCTTTTACGGCCGCAACGGCGCGAACCTGATCGGCCGCGGTGTCGAGAAACCGCTGAGCGAGATCAGCATCGTTGACCGCTCGTGAGAGGATCACCGCGCCGACCATCGTCGACAGAGCAGCCATTGCGCGGCCGGCGCGCGCAGCGCCCGCGGAACCGCCCATGAAACGTTCGAGCATCGCGAGGTCTTGCCTGATCCCGGCCTCGAACGATGCCTTCACCTCGACGCCTTCCCTGGCAGCGTCTGAGGCGAGCGCGGCGATCGGGCAACCGTTCATCCTTTCTGCGCGATGATCCGCGCTCAGATAAAACGCGATCACCGCGCCCATCGGATCCTCCGGGTTGCTCGCGGCCGCATCCGACCATCGGCGATAGCCGTTCTCCAACGCTCGCGTGGACGCCTGCGCAGCCAGGTCCGCCTTCGACGCGAACTGCTTGTAGAACGCGCCTTGGGTCAAGCCGGCGCCCTT
>CAZLDA010000634.1:0-2680 GCA_964557875.1 uncultured Pseudomonadales bacterium
GTACATGGACGGCAAAATCAACATCGACGATCTGATCACGCACACGATGCCGCTCAAAGACATCAACCACGCGTTCGATCTGATGCACGAAGGCAAATCGATCCGCTCGGTGGTTCAGTACTGATCGATCAACTGTAGCGACGCTGCGAGATGCGACTGTTCAGGCAGCGTCGACGTGGAGCCGAGCGGCGCCAGGTATTCGGTTGCGATGAACTCGCCCGGATGCGGAGGGTTGTGCATGGCCATCAGTGATAGTCCTCGTAGTCGAGATCCAGTACGTCGCGGGACGCGAACTGGAAGGTCAGGCGCCAGTTTCCGCTCACTCTGATCGACCAGTATCCGAGTCGATCGCCCTTCAGCGCGTGTAGGCGATAACCGGGTACATGGAGGTCGTCGATCGTGCGAGCCGACTCGAGCGCGGCGAGTTGCGCACGCAACTTGGCTCGATGATCAGCGCGGATTCCGGATGCATCACCGGTCTCGAAGAATTTCCTGAGCCCCTAGCGTCTGGTCGACTGTGTCTGATCGACTTTATCACGTCGAGTACGCTGCATCGCCAAGCCTTCTCCTTACGATCGAAGCGATCCCGAGTTGCCATCAGCAACGGCCGTTGGCCCGCGTGCGTTCCGGCGTATAGCGTGGGTCCGATGACGCGCTCCGATGCGTTATGCTTCAAGACGATTCGCAACAAGAACGGCAACGATCGAACGGTTGGGGGAGACACATGAAGTTCGGCGCGATGATTGCGACGCGCATCGACGACTGGCGTTTGCTGGTCGATGCGGAGGAAATGGGCTACGACCACGGCTGGGTGCCCGACTCGCAGATGATCTGGTCCGACTGCTACGCGGTGCTCGCGCTCGTTGCGGCGCACACGAAGCGGATGAAGATCGGAACGGGTGTGGCGATCGTCGGAACGCGTATCGCGCCGGTTACGGCGCACTCGATCGCAACGATCAATCAGATCGCGCCGGGGCGCACGTTCCTCGGCATCGGCACCGGCCACACGGCCATGCGCGTGATGGGCATGGACGCGGTGAAGCCGAAAGTGTTCGCGGAATATCTGCGCGTGGTGCGCGCGCTGCTGCACGGCGAAGAAGTCGAGTACACGCTGAACGGCGTAACGAAGCCGATCAAGTTCCTGCATCAGGACATGGGATTTTTCAACGTCGAGCAGCCGGTGCCGATCTACGTGGCGGCGAACGGACCGCTCGCATTGTCGGCGGCCGGTGCCTATGGCGACGGGCGGATCTCGGCGGGCGGTGAACCGAATTCGGTGTTTGCCAACAATCTGAAGAAGGCGCAGGCCGGTGCGGAAGCGGCCGGGCGAACATTCTCCGAGGACTTCCATACGGCCGCGCTCACGTTCAGCTGCGTGCTGAAGCCGGGCGAGAAGTTGACCTCCGACCGGGTCATCGATCAGGTCGGCTCCATGGCGGCGGCCAGCCTGCACTTCTGGTGGGAGCTGTATCGCGCGAGCGGATCGGATGCGTTCATCAGACCCGAAGTGCGTGATGTGTGGGATCAGTACCTCGCACACGTCAACAAGATTCCGCAGGCGGAACGCCATTTGCGCGTGCACGACGGGCATTGCACGTACCTGATGCCGCAGGAACGAAAGTTCATCACCCCGGAACTGATCCGCGCGTCCGGTGGACTCGTCGGCGAGCCGGACGAGATCATCGCGATGCTGCGCGAACAGGAACGCGGCGGTTTGAAAGAAGTGACGCTGCTGCCGCCGATGGCATCGGCGCGCGAGTGCTACTCCGATTTCGCGAAGCACGTGATCGAACGTTACTGAAGGGGAAGGAACATGGATCAGGCCGCCTGGCTTGCGAAGGTAAACGAGCCGGTCATCGAGCCGGACCTGCCGATCTGCGATCCGCACCACCATCTGTGGGATCACCCGAACAGCCGTTATCTGCTCGACGAGCTGCTGCTCGACACGGGTTCCGGACACAACGTCGTTTCGACGGTGTTCGTCGAGTGCGCGTCGATGTATCGCGCGGAGGGGCCGGAAGCCATGAAGCCGGTCGGCGAAACCGAATTCGTGAACGGCATTGCCGCGATGAGCGCCAGCGGTCGCTACGGTGCGATCCGCGCCTGCAAGGGCATCGTAAGCCTCGCGGACCTCTCACTCGGATCGCGCGTCGGCGAAGTGCTCGATGCACACATGGCTGTGGGGGCGCGGTTCAAAGGCATCCGCCACGCCGCCGGTTGGGATGCATCGGATCAGGTACGCAACTCGCATACCAACCCTACTGAGGGGCTGCTGCTCGACGCGACGTTTCGCAAGGGCTTTGCGGAACTCGGCAAACGCAACCTGAGTTTCGACGCATGGTTGTATCACCCGCAGATCCCGCAGCTCACCGATCTTGCACGTGCGTTCCCCGGTACCACGATCATCGTCGATCACTTCGGCGGACCGCTCGGAATCGGTCCCTATGAAGGCAAGCGCGCCGAAGTCTTCGCGCAGTGGAAGAAGTCGTTCTCGGACCTCGCGAAGTGTCCGAACGTGGTCGCGAAGATCGGCGGCATCGCAATGCCGATCAACGGCTTCGACTTTCACAAGCAGGATCGGCCGGCGACGTCCGATGAACTCGTCGCCGCCAGCGGCGATTACTCTCGACACGCCATCGACGTGTTCGGGCCTGATCGCTGCATGTTCGAGAGCAACTTT
>CAZLDA010000635.1:0-2670 GCA_964557875.1 uncultured Pseudomonadales bacterium
AGGGACGAAAACGTACCGGGCGCCACCAGCCCTTCTGTCATGAGTCCGGCGATTCCGCCCAACGAGGCGCCGATGAACGCCGGCGGTGTCCCACACCAGCGGGCGATTTGAATGCAATCACCGGAAAATGCCTCGATGCCGTATTCACCGTTTACGGCCCACTGGCTGTCACCATGCCCGCGCAGATCGAAGACAATCGCGCGATATCCGGCGGACGCAATCTGTTCGCCGGCGCGACGCCATGCAAAACGAGTCTGACCCGCGCCGTGTGCGAGGACGACTGGAGGTGCTCCCTCGGCACCTAACACGTCCGCCGCGAGTAACAGGTCTTCAGCTCCACGAATGGATGTAGAGTCAATGGTTAGCATCAAGGGAGACTTTTGTAAACGCATTTACTATATTATTCTACAAGAGTTATGTCGAGTTTCGAGCGGATGGGCATGCGGAGCGAAACGCACGTGGACGTGGGGCAGGGCCTCGGCGCTCTTCTGGTAGACATCAACCGTCTGTTGGGGCGGGCCTTTGACAGGCGGGCGCTAGTATTCGGACTCACCGGGGCGCAATGGCGAGCTTTGGCATACTTGAGTCGTGGCGGCCCTCTAACTCAGACACAACTCGCGTCGCGACTCGAAGTAAGTCGGGCGGCAGCTGGAAATCTCATCTCGAGGCTCATACGCGCCGGGTACGTGACGCGCGAGCGCGGTCTTAACGATCAAAGAACGTGGCGCGTGCGACTGACTGCCCGATTCAACGAAGTGTCGGAGCCGCTCGCGCGCGAGGCCGACGCGCTCAATCACGATCTGATCGCCGAACTTTCACCAACAGAGGTTGCCGCGCTGCGGTGCTCACTGCAGAACCTTCGCGTGCAGCTCAGCCGAAGCTTGCAGTGCAACTCGTTTCGGAATGATGTTCGGTAGTTGCAACGTGTCGAGCCGGACGTGCTGGAGACTTTCCTCGTCGCACCTCTGGTCTGTCGTGGTCGAATCACCGGAACGCAGCTGTACTTCGTTCGTATAGGAAGACAGCTGCATTCGGCCGACTGTGGCCGGCCCTGCATTCGATAGTCCTCGGGTATCGACGAGATGGGGCGCCGAGTATTTCGCTGAGCTGAAGAGAAGGACATCTCGTGCTGATAGAGCCTATCGACGACCTGGATCGGAAGATCATCGGACTGCTGCGCGAGGATGCACGCACACCGAACAAGCACCTCGCGGCGAAGCTCGGCGTTGCCGAAACCACAGTCGCGATCCGCATCCGATCGCTGCGCAAGCGCAAAATCATGCTGGTCACGTTGCAGCGCGACTTTTACAGCAGGGGCTTCGACCTGCAGTGTCTCGGGGACGTATATGTCGGAGGGCGGGAGATTGAAGCTGTAGCCCGTGACCTGGCCGCCCTGCCGAATGTCACCATCGTGACGATGAACTTCGGCAGTCCCGAGATCTTCATCGCTTTCAACGCACAAGACCGCGGTGATGTCGTGAAGATCACCGACGAGCAGCTGGCACGCGTGAAAGGGATCGCCCGAATCGAGACGTACATCTCTCTCGAGATCAGAAAGTATGAAGCCTGGTTCGGGAATCTGGCGCACCTATGATGAAGACTGATGCAGTCGACGAGGGGATCATGGCGCTCCTGCGCGACGACGGTCGCCTGAGCAACCGGGAAGTTGCACGAAGACTGGACGTATCCGAAGGCACTGTTCGGCAGCGACTCAAGAAATTGCTGGACGCAGGCGCGATCCGCATCGGGGTGGTTACTGACGCAAACCGAGTCGGATTCGCAGTGTCTGCTTGGGTTCGCGTGTCGGTTTCTCCCGAGCATACCGACCATGCGTTGCGGGCCTTCTGCGACCTGAGCGAAGCTCAGTACGTTGCGGCCTCGTCTGGTCGATACAACGTTCTGGTCGTCCTTACTGCAATGACTTCACTGGAACTGATGCGGGTGGTCAACGCGAAGATCGAAACCTGCCGCGGCGTAAGTCAGGTCGACGTTCGGATCATCGCGCAAACCGTCAAACACGATTTCAACGAAGTGGTCGTGCGGCTACCGAGCGAACCGGCGAAGTCTGCGAAGGCGCGCGCCGCAAATAAGAAGTCTTAGGTGTGCCATCGCCTCGACATCGGCGGTCGCGAACTTGCGCCGGTCCTGACGGCCCTCGACTAGACGGCCGAGCGACGTCGTGACTGTCGATCGGACCTTCGGCACGCGGTCGACCGAGGTACTCATCGGGCAAATGGCTATCTTGAAGTGATGCTTACCATGTGAACGCAACTATAAGGTGGGTCATCGTGCTCGACGAAACCAGCCCAACTCGATGTTCGGATTTCTCATCTACGACGTGATGCGATTGCTGCGTGAGAACTTTCGAACAACGGCGCCGGAGTTTGGTCTGACGCTGGCGCAAGGACGGGCACTCATGTCGCGCAATGGTGGCATGAGTCAGGTCGCGCTGTCGGCCATTCTCGACATCCAGCCGATCACGCTGTTGCGGCATCTTGATCGCTTCGAGAAAGGCGGCTTGATCGAGCGGCTGCGGCGGCGAAAATGACGCCAATGGCCGCTTATCTCGGCGATCGGCTTGGACGCGAGCGGTTGTGCCTATCGGCTCCCTATCTCCGCCTATTCGATGAGGGAGATGTCGACGTCGGTCTGATCGCATTGGTCTACACT
>CAZLDA010000636.1:0-2666 GCA_964557875.1 uncultured Pseudomonadales bacterium
TCTGCGGACCGAGTACCCGTGCAAGGGAGAGCGTCATGGTCACCAGAGCACCTTTAGAAGCTGCGTACGCAATGGAACTGCCGACGCCCATGACCGCGGCAATCGATGCGACATTGACGATGCTGCCACGGCCACCTTCCCTCATGGTCGGCGCAACCGCGCGAGTCATCTGGTAAGCACCGATTGTGTTTACCGCATAGATATCCAGGAAGTCCTGCTTGGATAATCCTTCGAAGTCGTCATGCGCGCAGAACTTCGTCGTTCCCGCGTTATTGATCAGTGCGTCGATTCGGCCCCACTTGTCCAATGCCGCGGCCGCGAGGTGCCGGCAATCGTCGTCACTTGCTACATCGGCACGAACCACGAGCGTCTCTGCACCCAGAGCATTGCACCTTGCCTCCGTGTCGCGCGCGCCGGCTTCACTACGCGAATAATTGATGACGACGTTGCAGCCACGCCCGGCAAGGTGAGCTGCGCACGCTGCACCAACTCCTGATGAAGATCCAGTCACGATCGCGACTGCTCCTTCGATATTCAAGGCTGAACTTTCCCCATCTCAAAACAGTTGGGTAGCGATGCGCTTCGTTCGGTTATCTCAATCGTTCCTGAATACGAAGCGAAGGCCTTGAGGGATCAACGCGAGCATCGAGGTGAAGTGGTTGGCGTCAGGACCAACGACTCGCTTCAAGCGCAGGCTCTTGTATTTTCGACTCGCGAGCATTTCCCCCATCCGCTTCGTGCGGCCCTCAATGTCCGCACGTACGAACAGCTCTCGCATGGGTGGGGGGAGCGCTGCGGTTGTCACATGTTCCGAGTCGCCACTCGCCATGAAGAGCGCGGCATCGAGATCCTTGTGCTCCGCGGCGTACGTCTTTTCGTAGTCGAAACAGACCGGATCCGCCCACGCGAGCCACGGGCTACTAAACGCATAGCGTTGAAAAAACCCGGCATGGTTGAACAGCACATAAAAGCCGAACAGCCCACCCATTGAATGACCGATCAGTGTTCGATCATCCGAAGTTTTGTAGTGTTGCTTTACCCACGGCCACAGTTCTTCACTCACGAATCGGAAGAAATTCGGCGCACCGCCAGCATCCAACTTTCCACTTGCAGCAATGCCGCTCTCCTCGAGCATTCGCTGGTGATACGGATCTTTCGCCGGGGAAAAGTCATACGTCCTGCGCGCCAGAACGAAGGCGCCATCATACTTCGGCGGATAGCCGATACCGATGTTCAACGTCGGTGGTGTCTCACCACCGGTCAGCAGCATCGTAGACATGTCGGCGATTGCGCCGAACATGTAGTTGGCATCGGTCGAAATGACGACCGGCAGCGGATTTGGTCCTTCGAAGACCGGGCGTTGGACATAGATCTGAAAATCAACGTCACAGTGTTTCGAGTGCAGCGTGTGCACTTCAGACAGCGGCAATGTCACCGGCTGCGTCATGATTTCTTTCTCCTTGGTCTAAAGACTGATGGTGTCACCCGGAGCAGGCCGTCTACGTCAGCTCGTATCCAGGCAGGGTTCCCTGCGCGCGCCACTTCGCCAACAATCTGTTGAAGGCGTTGATCCCTGGTGTGTAAGCCTCTCCGATGAGACTTCCTTCGGGCTTGTCGACCAAACCGTCGTTGTTGAAGTAGCCCGGCGTGCAGGCTTCTAGGAATGCTCTGTTGCTACCCGAGAGGCTTTTGATCTCATCGACCCACTCCTTCTCGCCCTGTGGCGTGACTTCGGCAGAGGTCGCACCACGCTTCCTGATCTCGTTCAGGATGTACGCGACGTGCTGTACCTGATCGTCGAACATCGATGTCATGTTCACCGACAAGCCATTCTGCGAAATACCGATGAAGAACCAGTTCGGAAAGCCGTGGCTCGAGATCCCATGCAGTGTTCTCAGTCCCTGCGCCCAATGGTCGAACAGCGATTTGCCTCCTCGACCTATGATGTCGAAGCTGACGCGCCGCCGCGGCGATGTCGTGATTTCAAATCCGGTGGCGAAGATGACGCAATCCACGGGATACTCGATACCGTTGGCAACGATGCCACTTTCCGTCATCCGTTCGATGCCGTGTGATTGACTAACATCGATGAGCTTCACGCTGGGTCGATTGAACGTCGCGAGAAACTCATCGTTGAACGTCGGTCGCTTGCAGAACTGCCGATACCAAGGCTTCAGCGCTTCCGCAATGTTCGGATCGCTGACGATCTGGTTCACGCGAGCGCGCACCTGGTTCATTTTCTGAAAGTCGGCAAGCTCGGCAAGGCGTGCGGCCTCTGCCGGGTCGTCAGTGCTCGCGGTTCCAACGGGAACGGTTGACTGCAGATTCCGAAAGATGTCCGTCCAGCCGTCGTGCACCAGATCGACTTCAAACGGCTGGCCGGTCACCACGTCGTTGAAATTCTCGCGGCGCTTTCGCTGCCAGCCTGGCTCGAGCGATCGCGCCCATTCGGGATCTGTCGGTTTGTTGCCGCGCGCATCAACAGAAGAAGGCGTGCGTTGGAACACATAGAGCTGCTTTGCAAAAGCTCCAACGTAAGGCACGCATTGAATGGCAGTCGCGCCTGTACCGATGATGGCGACACGTTTGTCGCGCAGTTTCGTGAGGTCGCCGGCGTGGTTGCCGCCGGTGTATTGATAGTCCCACCGGCTGGTGTGAAACATGTG
>CAZLDA010000637.1:0-2663 GCA_964557875.1 uncultured Pseudomonadales bacterium
AAGCACCACCTGTGGCGCTGATCGGCAAAGGCATCACCTTCGATACCGGCGGCATCAGCCTGAAACCGCCGGCTGCGATGGATGAGATGAAGTTCGACATGTGCGGTGCCGCCGCGGTGTTGGGCACAACCAAGGCCGTCATCGACGCCAAGCTGCCCATCAACCTCGTAACGCTGGTTGCAGCGGCCGAGAACATGCCGGGCGGCAACGCGAGCCGGCCGGGCGACGTCGTGAAGACGATGTCGGGGCAAACCGTCGAGATCCTGAACACCGACGCCGAGGGGCGCCTCGTGTTGTGCGACACGTTGACGTATGCGCAACGTTATTCCCCAAAGGCGGTCATCGATGTGGCGACCTTGACCGGCGCGTGCGTGGTGGCACTCGGATCGCACGCCAGCGGCTTGTTCGCCAACGACGACGATCTGGCGACGAGCCTGTTGAGCGCCGGCGAGTACATCTGGGACCGCGCGTGGCAACTGCCCGTGTGGGACGACTATCAACAGAACCTGAAGAGCAACTTCGCCGATATGGCCAACGTTGGTGGTCGCGATGCCGGCGCGGTGGTGGCCGCGTGCTTCCTGTCGCGGTTCGCCAAACAGTTTGCGTGGGCGCACCTCGACGTAGCCGGCAGCGCATACGCCTCCGGCCCGGCGAAAGGTGCGACCGGGCGGCCCGTTCCGTTGTTGTTCGAGTACCTTCTGAAGCAGGTCTGACGGAATTTGACGCGCGTCGACTTCTACATCCTGCCCGACGTCGATCTGGAGGCGCGCCGCAGGTTTGCCTGCCGTCTCGCATACAGGGCCGTCACTGCGGGGCAACGCGTGCACGTACACGTCGCCGACGTCGACGCGAGCCGCGATCTGGATACGTTGATGTGGGAGTACCCCGACCACCGCTTCCTGCCGCACGGCATCAACGGGGAACCGGCCGGCGCCAACGTTCCCGTAGTGATCGATCATCGCGAGCCGCAATCGGGCGCCGATCAGCTGCTGATCAACCTCGCGGCGTCTATTCCGACGTTCTTCGGACGCTTCGAAAGAGTCGCCGAGATCATCGTGCAGGCTTCCCGCGAAGACGGACGTGATCGATACAAATACTATCGCGACAGAGGCTATCCTCTGTTTCATCACGAGATCGATCCTTCCGAAGACCGCTGATGAACAAGCCGAAACCATCGACACGAGACACCGAAACCCAGAACTCGCTGCTCGGTGATCTCGAATCGATCCGCAGCCTCCTCGATGGATCCACCGACTCGACGCCGGCTGCCGACGATAGCGACAACGTACCCGTGCTCGAGGACATGGTCGAAGGTGCCTTCACCGTGAATGAGTCGGTGCTGACGAGCCGCGCATCGTTCGACGATGACCCATCCAGCGGCGCGCCCCATATTGGCAAGTCAAAGTCGGGTCTCGCCGACGACACCATTAAGGCGCTGCTCGGTGACGAGTGGCGCGGGCAGGCGCGCAAGATATTGTCCGACGCCCGTTCAACGGTCGAAGGATCCGGACTCGACTGGTCGGCCGACCAGATGAATGCACTGAACGAGTCGTTGAAGGTACGCATAGATCGCACTCTGGACGACTGGCTGGTGGAACTGATCAACAGTCGCATCGACGATCTACGGACGCGGCTCCTTGCAGTTCTCGAAAACGAGCTCACCCAATTTACCCGCGCACTCACCGACGAAGAGCAAGATGGAAAGTAGTTTCGACCCGCACGCCCTGGAACAGTCGTTGTACAGGGAGTGGGAGCAATCCGGTTGTTTCGAACCGACCGGCAACGGCAAGCCCTACTGCATCATGATTCCGCCTCCGAACGTGACCGGCTCGTTGCACATGGGCCACGCGTTCCAGCACACGCTCATGGACACGCTGATCCGCTATCGACGCATGAAGGGCGACAGCGCGTTGTGGCAAGCGGGCACCGACCACGCCGGCATCTCGACCCAGATGCTGGTGGAGCGGCAACTGAACGGCCGCGGTATCAGCAAAGCGGACATCGGGCGCGAAGCGTTCGTCGAAAAAGTGTGGGAATGGAAAGCGGCGTCCGGCGGGCGCATTTCCGAACAAATGCGCCGCATGGGTTCATCCATCGACTGGAGCCGCGAGCGGTTCACGATGGACGAAGGATTCTCTCGTGCCGTTCGCGAAGCGTTCGTACGCCTCTACGACGAAGGTCTGATCTATCGCGGCCGTCGTCTCGTGAACTGGGATCCGCAACTGAAAACCGCAATCTCAGATCTCGAAGTGGAGAGCAACGAAGAGCAAGGCAGCCTCTGGCACTTCAGATATCCGCTCGCAGACGGCGCACGAACGGCCGAGGGCCGCGACTATATCGTGGTGGCGACGACACGACCCGAGACGATGCTGGGCGACACTGCCGTCGCGGTTCATCCCGACGACGCGCGCTACAGTGGACTCGTCGGAAAGCGCGTGCGCCTGCCGCTGACCGAACGCGAAATCCCGATCATCGCCGACACGTATGTAGACCCCGCGTTCGGCAGCGGGTGCTCCGGGCGCTTCTCGGGGCCGCTCAGGGCGTCCGTGCCGATCGCGGCCGGTGTCGCACAGATGCCGTGGTTGCCGTTCCAGATCGCCAACTTCGGCTCAGCGTTCCTGTGGGCAGGCATCCTGCTGTCGCCCGGCACTTTCATCGCCAGG
>CAZLDA010000638.1:0-2662 GCA_964557875.1 uncultured Pseudomonadales bacterium
CGGGCTCATCGCGTTCGCCTCGGAAGTCGAGAAGTTCGTGCCCTTGAAGCGCGGATGAAACTTGTACACCGCACGCTGCAGCAGCGTGTCGGGTTTGCGCGCGGGCCAGTACATCGGGTTGACGGTGACACCGCCGTAGATCCAGCACGACGGATCGCGCTGAAACAACGTGTTCGGAATCGGCGGCAGTATGAAATCGATGCCGCCGTACGCCTCGAGCAGCATGCTCGACACTTCGCTCGCGGGCAGGTCCAGCACGGCGATGCCGCCGATCAAGTGCTCCGTGAGCTTTTTCGCAGGCATTTCATCGAGCCATGGCCTGATGACGCTGACCGTGGCGGGGCCAACGGTGTGATTCGTCACGCGCCGGTCGAGCACGAACTTGCGGGCGTCCTTGTTTTCCATCGTCTCGGCTACCAGGTCGTGGAGCTCGAGCACTTCGACGCCGCGCTGCTGCATCTTCAGCACGAAGTCGTAGTGGTCCTTCTGTGCTTCGTGCACCCACAGCACATCGTCGAAAAGCAGGTCTTTGCAGTTGCCGGGCGTCAGGCGCTGATGCGCGAGCCCAGGGCGGCACACCATAACCGTGTTCAACTTTCCCACTTCCGAATGAACACCGACATTCGCCATCGCCTGCTCCTCCACCTTGATTAGAGAGTGAACGACACGCTCAACATTGCGTATTTCCAATCCTTGTCCCCGCCCGTCCACTCTTCAGCAGCGTCGCCGGGGTTCAGCTGTGCGAGCACGGCGCTCACGTAGATACGATCCGTCGCCTGCCAGTCGACCGTCAGATCCACTTCGTCGCCGAAATCGTCGCTGGCTACGCCGAACGACTGAGCGTCGTCGAGGGTGAATGTGTAGTAGAAAAGATTCACCGTGACGCTCTCGATGGGCTTCGCGTTCACGCGGAACATGTTGCTTTCGAGGTTATTGTTGTAGAGCGGATAGTTGCCCGCGATCTCGCCCTGAAACCAGTAACCGTAGTCGGTGAAGCCATACGCGAGCGGATTGAACTCGTCGTCGAACAGCGCATAGCGGTACGAGACGGTTGGTTTCCAGGCGATCTCCCCGAACTCGTATGACGCTTGTGCGTAGTAGCCCTTGCCTGTGAAGTCTTTGCCGTCTTCGTAGGCGTATTCGCCGGATAGCGTCAGTCCCGGCAGCACCGTCCACGATGCGCGGCCATCGTAGACGTCGGCTTCGCCATCACCGTCTTCCGGATACACGCGCATGTAGCTGCCGCCGAGCGTCACACCCGACTCACCGAACGTGTAATCGGCGTTCGCGCCGCGTGCCTCGCCCTGCGGACCGCCGCGGCGCGGGTTGTTCTTGATGCGGAAGATCTGCGCATCCAGTGTGGTGCTGTCGAGGCTCACCATGGCGCCGTTCTGAAACGCCTTGCGCAGGCCGAGATACCAGCCACCGCGGTCGCCACCGTCGCTGCCGCCGTCGTTGATCAGCATCCCCGTACCGATCGAATAATCGAAGCGGCCGAGTTTGACCGTCAGCGTGCTTTCTTCGAGACCCGTATACGTATCGGCGGTCTTCCAGCCGATATTGCCCTGCTCGAGCGTGGTCTTGCTCATTTCACTCATCCCGGTAGTTACTCCGGAAGCATCGTCGCCCGACGTACGGGTATACACCCCGCTTGCCTGCCCGAAGACCGTACCGCCCCATAGCGAAGTCTCCGCCGTCGCGCCGAACTCGCTGCCGAATTCGGTCCAGTGGCCGGCGCTGATATTCAGGAACTCGTGCGCCTGGCCGAACCAGGACTGGTCCTGACCGAACTGCGCGCCGATCGTCATGAACTGCAGGCCGAGCTTCGTGTCGTCTTTGTTGTACAACTCATAGTCCGCCAGTACGTTCGTCGTGAACATGGCGGAGCCTGCCAACAGCAGAACTTTCGCTAGAGATGTCATCGATTTCGTCCCCATTCGATCTCCCGTTTCCGTTTCGGCCAACGATGAATCACGCATACCCAGTGTCCGATTCGGTAGCGCCCTCGCTATGCCGTCAGCGCAATACACGTGTCATTACGAACACTCCGCAGTTACCGGCTGGCGCTTTGCGCCGGCGCCGCGTCTGCGCCGAAGTCGCCGCCCAGTGCCAGATAGAGATTCACGCGCTGAACGCGTCGTTCGGACTGCACGCGCAACAACGCCGTGCGCGCTGCATAGGTTGCCATCTGCTGCTGAAGTACAGGGCGCATGTCGGACGAACCGACGCGATAACGCACCCGCTCCAGGTCGAGCGCGCGTGCCGCAAGAGCGACCTGTTCGCTCAGAACCGGCTCGCGTTCGCGCAGCGTCGCTTCCTGCGACAGTGCCGCTTCCACTTCGGCAAACGCGTTGAGACCTGTCTGCGCCCACTGCGCCACCGCCTGATGCTGTTGCGCCGTACGCGCTTCGACTTGAGCGGTTAGAACACCACCATCGAAAACCGGCAGAAAAACGGTACCACCCACGCTCTTCACGATGTCGTCGCGCTGCTCGAGCACGAACAGGTCGCTCGAGATGTGCGACAGCCCCGCGCTAAGCGACAGCGTCGGCAATTTTGCCGCGCGCGCTTCTTCTACCTGCGAGAACGCGGCGGCAATGCGGTGCTCGGCCGCCCGAACGTCGAGACGGCGCTCGAGCAGTTCGCTCGGCAGCCCCGCGGG
>CAZLDA010000639.1:0-2660 GCA_964557875.1 uncultured Pseudomonadales bacterium
GCTGCATGACAGCGCGCAGGAAGCAACGCCTATTCTCGTGCGCGATAAGCTCGTCTACTGCACGCCGTTCAATCGGGTGATCGCACTCGATCCGGGCAGCGGCGCGAAAATGTGGGAATACGACGCGAAGATCTCGCTCGATCGACAACCTGCGAACCAGTTCATCTGCCGCGGCGTCTCGTATTGGGAAGACCGGGCGGAGCACGGCGAGTGCAGCGCGCGCATTTTCATGGGTACCAACGACGCGCGACTCATAGCCGTGGACGCCGACACCGGGCGCGCCTGCAACAGTGTCGGTTCGGCCGGGCAGGTGCACATCGACCCCGGCATGTCGCTGTTGTGGCCAGGCGAGTTTCAGATCACGTCTTCGCCCGCTGTGATCGGCGACGTAGTCATCGTCGGATCGGCCATCAGCGACAACGCGCGTGCCGATGCGCCGCGCGGTACCGTGCGTGCATACGACGCGCGCACAGGTGCGCCGCGCTGGACGTTCGATCCCGTTCCCAACGACCGTCCTGAGTCGTGGCAGAACGGCTCCGCCGGCCGAACGGGGCAGGCGAACGTATGGAGCACCATGTCGGTCGATGCCGCGCGCGATCTGGTGTTCCTGCCCACCTCCAGCGCGAGTCCCGACTTCTTCGGCGGCGAACGCCCCGGAGACAACCGCTACGCGAATTCGGTAGTCGCGCTGCGCGGCTCCACCGGCGAGGTGGTCTGGCACTTTCAGACCGTGCATCACGACATCTGGGACTACGACCTGGCAGCGCAACCGAACCTGGTCGAAATTCAGCCGAACGGCGTGGGCCCACCGGTGGCCGCCGTCCTGCAACCCACCAAGACCGGCCTCGTCTTCACGCTCGATCGCGAGACGGGCAAGCCGCTCTATCAGGTCGATGAACGCCCGGTGCCGACCGATGCGGTGCACGGCGAGTGGTTGTCGCCGACGCAGCCGTTCCCGCAGAAGCCGCCGCCGCTGGTGCCGCAACACATCACGCCGGACGACGCGTGGGGCTTTACGTTTCTCGATCGCAATGCATGCCGCAAAGAGATTGCCGCGCATCGATCTGACGGATTGTTCACGCCGCCAAGCACCGAAGGCACGATCCTGTATCCGTTCACGGGAGGCGGTGTGAACTGGGGAAGCGCCGCATGGGATCCACAACGGCAATGGCTGATCGTCAATACGAACCGCGTGATGCACGTGGTTACGCTCATTCCTTCGAGCGAGGTCGAAGCGGCGCAGCGCGCGGAACCGGACAAGGAGATTTCGCCCCAAGCCGGCACGCCGTTCGGCATGAAGCGCGAAGTGCTGCTGTCGCCCATCGGCGTGCCGTGTAATCCGCCGCCGTGGGGCGCGCTGACGGCCGTGGACATGAAACGCGGCGAGATCCTCTGGGAAGTGCCGCTCGGTACCACCGAAGGACGCGTGCCGTTCCTGAAGCTCAACTACGGCATGCCGGGCGTTGGGGGTCCGATGATCACGTCGAGCGGTCTCGTGTTCATCAGTGCCGCTACAGACGGCTATCTGCGCGCCATCGACATCGAGTCGGGACGCGAGCTGTGGAAAGGCAAGCTGCCCGCGGGCGGACAAGCAACGCCGATGAGTTACAGCTTCGGCGGCCGGCAATTCGTGGTGATCGCGGCCGGCGGACACTCGACGCTCGGCACGCACGCCGGCGACAGCATCGTCGCGTTCGCACTACCGCGCTGAAGCTCGTTCGATCACCTTCGGCGCTTCGTGCGCGATCGCCTTCACAACCGCCATCGTTACGCCCGCATAAGGCATGGCGGACTTCATGTAAGCTTCCTGCGCGCACGCTTTCCCCGGATCTGCGACTGCCTCCAGGCGTTTACGCAATGCGCGCTGAATCGTCACTGTCGGAGAACCCATGATTCGTCTCGTTCCGGTTGTGCTGCTGTTCCTTGTCTGCCTTGCGCATGCAACCGCGTCGCTGACCGAACGCACGCAAATGGCGATGTTGCGCGTGGAGGTGCGGCCCGATCAGAGCGAGCAGTTCCAGAAGATCTTGAACGAACACTACGACCGTTGCACGGCGATGGCCCGGCGCGAGATCCGCACTTCGCCCGACGACGTCGACAAGCGGGTGCCGCGCCTGCTGCGGACGATCTCGAAAGACACGCTGAAGAAAATGTCGAAAGTGCTCGATGCCAAGCAGATGGAGGCGTTCGAGTACGCGCTCGACCTCGAGAACCGGCGCTTCATGCAGAGCAACGGCGTACACGAGCCTTAAGCTCGTCTTCTTGAAGATCGCTACTGGCCGAACCGGCTCGCCGTGCGCAGAAACTCGAGTTCGGCAGGCGTAGACGCACGGCCGAGCGTGGCGTTGCGATGCGGGAACCGACCGAACTGCACCACTATGTCGCGATGCGCCAGCGCGAATCGAAGCGACTCTTCTGCGTTGTCGGAGTGGCTGCGTGGCGTATCGGCGGCGAGGCGCGTGAACAGTTCCACGGACGTGTGCTGATCTTCCGCCGACTCCGAGTGCTCGAACGGCAGATAGAAAAACGTGCGCTGGTCGTAGCCGAGCGCGCGATCGAACCCGAGTGCAACTCCTTCGCGCGCTGCAGACAGCGCCAACGGGTCGGTGGCGAACGCTTCGGCAGAGCCTCTGTGAATCTGTCGGGAGAACTGATCGGTG
>CAZLDA010000640.1:0-2654 GCA_964557875.1 uncultured Pseudomonadales bacterium
GACGCGTTGCTTCTCGGCACTATCGGCCACGATCTCGGCGCGGCCTCGACACAAGATGTGGGTGAAGTCCGGCGGCGAGACCACGAACTGCACGTCCACGCGCGAATCCTTCGAAATCTGCCGCGCCTTCGGCGAGCCGGTTCCGGTCGCAACCCACAGCACGCGGCCTTCCCATGTCGGATGCACTATGCGGACGCGCGGCGCGCCCTGCGCATCGACACTCGCCAGGGCGCACCAGACCGCCTTTCTGCTCGCTGCATCGACGGCTTTGAAGAACGATGCTGCTTCGACTTCGCTGACTTGCGGTTCAACAGCGGCCATGACAATCGACCTCGCAATTTGGGCTCTGGTATGTGTGCGCAAACGATGGGCGAGCGTGCAGCGTTGGCCGAGATCGCGACAGCAGAGACTCGTTAGACCACTGTGTCGCCATTGTCCACCACCATCTCGGTCCCGGTGACGTGTTTCGACTCGTCCGAGATCAGGTACGAGTTGCAGCGAATGCCGTATTTCTGCGCGCGGCAATGGATCGCGATCGACTTGGTCATCGCTCGAATGCCGCCTTTGGCGGCGGAGTAAGCCAGAAAATCCGGAATTCCGATCAGCGCAGCGGACGACGACATGTTCACGATGGAGCCGCCGCCCGACTCCTTCATCGCCGCGATAGCGTACCTGCAGCCGAAGAACGTGGCGTCGAGGTGGATCGCGAGCGTCCGGCGCCATGCTTCGGTGGCGGTGTTTTCGATGTTCGCCGCTATCGCGATGCCCGCGTTGTTCACGAGTCCGTCGAGACGACCGTAATCGCGCACCACGTCCGACACGAGGCCCGCCCAACCCGACTCCTCAGACACATCTTGTCGAACGAACTTCGCATCGATCTCCTTCGCGATCGCCGTACCCGCCGCTTCGTTGACGTCGGTCAGCACCACCTTCGCGCCGTGCGAAGCCAATAGACGCGCATCCGCGGCACCCAGTCCGCTTGCACCGCCGGTTACGATTACCACCTTGTTCTGCACGCGCATGCTGTTTTCTTTTTTGTAGATTGCGGCGTAGTAGATTGCAGGGCGATTCGTTGATGAGGAAAGGCTACTCAACTCGACGACGAAGCGGCTGCCTGGCGAGCGCTGATGATGTCGCCGATCCGACGGTGCTCATCACGCGACAGCGTGTAGAAGCTCGCCACGGCAATCGTCAGCGCGATCATGCAGAGCACGCCGGGCCCCATCGCCATTCCCAGAAATCTGAGCGAGGCGGCGTCGACGGTTGCAACCGTCGCGCTGCGCCCGATGCCCGCGAGGTCGACGATGACGCCAGAGACGACGATACCGAATCCGCCCACCGCCTTTGCCGCGAACGAGAGCGCCGCAAAGTAAATGCCTTCGTTTCGCGTGCCGTGACGTTCCTCGTGCTGATCGGTGATGTCGGCCACCATCGAACCGATCATCACGCCGAGTACGCCGATGCCGAGACTGCAGATCGCGTTCGCAGACATCACGATATAGAAGCCCGCCACATTCCCCGGTTCAGGGAAAAGGCCCAACAGCCGGAGACTGATCGTACGCGTGATCCACAACGCATCCCAGGCCAGGCCCACCAGCAGCAGTGTCTGCTACTCGGAGAAGACTCGCGTGAGCGGCGTTGCCAGCGCCGCGCCAATGAAGCCACCGACGACGGACGCAGGAAAACTCCAGCTGATCTGCACGAGCGTGAACTGGAAGTACAGCGTACCGAGGTAAAGAGACAGCGCCGTGACCATGCCCATGGTGATACCCCAGAGCACGCACACGATCACCATCACGTTGAATGAACGCAGCGCGAAGGCCATGCGCGCCTCACGCAGAACCTGCAACACACTGAATCGCTTTTCTGAAGGCGCGGCTTGCGGCAGATACGGAATGCGGTCGTGAGTGCCTAGCGCCGAAATCCAAACGCCCACGCAGATGATCATCGCAAACGTCGCGCCGAAGATCGGGTACGCAGCGGGGTTGAGTTGTCCGTTCGGATACACATCCGTTGCTTTGAAGTAACCCTGCAAACCGAGCAGGAACACGAGCAGCGTGCCGACCGATCCCATCAACGAGCGCAGCGCCGAAAGCAACGTCCGCTCGTCATATTCGCGCGCGAGTTCGGCCGTCATCGCCGTGTGTGGAATCGAGTAGAACGATTGCGTTACCCGTGTCGCAATCGAGAAGACGAGCAACCACGCGAACACACCGGACTCGCCGAGTTGCGCGGGCGGCGCGAAGAGCAGGTAGAAGCAGAGAGCGAACGGGATCGCGGCGCCATACATGTAAGGGTGACGCCTGCCCCAACGCCCACGGGTGCGATCGGACAGCGAACCAACGATCGGATCGACGACCGCGTCGACGATCAATGCGACGACGATCGCGGTGCTCGCGAGAAATCCGGAGAGCCCGAGCACCTGATTGTAGAAGTACAGCAAAAAGAAACCGAAGGCGGTGCTCTGTACGCCCTCGGGAATCTGTCCGAACGCAAACGCGAGTCGCACTCGCCAACTGGAGTGCGCCACCATCTGATTCGCCGCAGCGGACGGGCGGGCGGCCATATCCATCAGCGCGGCACCAAGCCGCGGTGCACGCGTTCGTTGCTCATTCGCGCGTGATCGTCAGAATTCGCCATGATCTGCGCCTATG
>CAZLDA010000641.1:0-2646 GCA_964557875.1 uncultured Pseudomonadales bacterium
GTGGAACAGCATTCCGGCGGAACGCCGCGCAGATCAGATCAAGCAGATGACGCAGCGTCAGCCACTGCCGCGAGCGGGCGATCCGAAGGAAGTGGCAGAGGCCTATCTCTACCTGATCCGCGGCGGCTTCTCGACGGGGCAGGTGCTGGTGGTGGACGGCGGAATGACGCTGATCTAACAGCGCGCCGGAGGCGCGCTGTTTCCTATGCCTTGATTCCCGTTCGCGACCTGTAAACGGAACGCGCTCAAGCGCGCTTCGTTGCCGCGTAACGCAATTCGAGCGCGCGATACAGTTCGTCTGGAAATGAACCGGACGCATCGTCGAGCTCGCCAACGAGCTCAAAGAGGTGCTCGTTGTCTTCGCGCCCGAGCCATACCTTGATGTACGTGCCGGACTTGTACCCGTTCGCCTGGCGGAAGTTGTTCAACACGTTCTTGCCGATGTACATCCGGTACAGCTCGTCGAAATCGAGCGGCAACGCTGCCATCAGCTTTACGAATTCGTTTACGGGAAAATCGCGCTGCGTCAGCACGGCGCCGGCCAGCGTTTCTACCGCTTCGCGGAAGTCGCCGGCGGCTTCTGCTCCGAGGCGTTGAAATGCACTCACCACGGATGCATCGACCGAATTTCCGCCAGCCCGACCTTCACGGATCAGCTGTGACAGTCCGAAGTGCCAGATATCCACGATCTCGAGCTTCACCTGCTCGAGATCGGTGCTCTGATGCTTCCACCACTTCCAGCCGAAGTGGTCCAGCAACTCCGCGCACTCCACCCAGATCGCGCGGTAGTACGCGTGATTCTGGTCGCGCCACTGCGGGTGCACGTTCGCATTCAGCGAATCCTGCAATTGCGCCATCGCGACGAGCTGCTGCTCCACCTTGCCCACGCTCATCGATCAGGCCTGCTGCAGGAACTCGACCCAGTTGCCGTCGGGGTCTTCGACGATTGCGATGCGGATGCCCGGGCGAATCTCACGTTCCGGTACCACCACGTTCCGACCGGCCTTCGCACAGGCGGCAACGAGTTCGGAGATGTTGGATACCGAGATCGTCCAGTACCGGTAGCCGGTGGAACCACCGATGCCACCGGGTGGCGAAACGGCAGGCGGCGCCTTCTCGGGTACAACGACTTTGATGAGGCTGTCGCCGCACAGCAGACGATGCATCGTGCCGCCACCCGGCATCGGCATGTCGCCTTCGTGCTTGAAGCCCAACAGATCGCGATAGAAGGCGAGCGCGGCCGGCCCGTTCTTCACGATGATGCCGAGGTCGATGGCCTTCTTCGTCAGTTTCACTCCCACGTGCGTCCCCTGTATCTCTCGTTGCGGTGGTGCATTATCTTGGATTCGCGAAGAACGCGACAATAGTTCAAACAACCCGTGCCGAGGTGTGCGAGTGGCCGGCGGCCCCATCACAGCGATGATCATGCATCCGGTCGTGAAGGAAGAGTTGCTGCGCGAGACGCACCTGCAGCGACTCGAACGCACCTGCCGTCTCGTAGATCAGACGCCGTTCCGCAGCTTCGACGGTCTCGGCGAAGAAGCCGCGCGCGTGCAAGTGCTCATCACGAGTTGGGGTTGTCCGCGCATCGACCGCAGTGTCGTCTCCACACTGCCGGGTCTGAAACTGATCGCGCATCTCGCGGGATCCGTAAAAGGCTTCATCGACGAAACGGTGTGGCGCATGGGCGTGCAGATCACCAACGCGGTGGCCGCCAACGCCGTTCCCGTAGCCGAGTACACGCTGGCGGCGATTCTGTTCTCGAACAAACACGTGCTGCAGCTGGCCGACTTCTACCGAAAGAACCACGAGAACCGCGCGCCGTGGACGAAGGAAGCGCCGAACGTCGGTAACTACAAGAAGACCGTCGGCCTCATCGGCGCTTCGCACGTCGGGCGCAAGGTGCTCGAACTGCTGCGCCCGTTCGACATGAAAGTGCTGATGTACGACCCGTACATGACCCCGTTGCAACTGCGCGAACTCGGCGCGCACAAGGTCGGCCTGTCGGAACTGCTGTCGAACTCCGACGTTGCCTCCATGCACGCGCCGTTGCTGCCCGAAACGCGGCACATGCTCGGCGCGCGCGAGTTCGCGCTGATGAGAGACGGCGCCACGTTCATCAATACAGCGCGTGGCGCGGTGGTCGATCAGCAGGCGCTCGAAGCGGAACTCATCAGCGGCCGGTTGAACGCGGTGCTCGATACCACCGAACCGGAAGTGCTGCCCAGCGATTCGCCGCTGTTCCGCCTGCCGAACGTACTGCTGACGCCGCACATAGCGGGCTCGCTCGGCACTGAAACGCAACGCCTGGCCGACTACGTGGTCGACGAGATCGAACGTTATGCACGCGGCCAGGCGCTGAAGCATCGCGTTCGCTACGACGAGCTCGTGCGATTGGCGTAGTTGCTCTGGCTAGTAGCCGCTCGAAATGCCGGCCCGTTAAACTCTGTTCATTCTTCGGAGAACGACCATGGATCTGACGTACGGCGCCGAGTACGAACGCTTTCGAAACGAGGTGCGCGACTTCATAACGACGCATCGCAACGACGCGCCCGACGGCCAGGGAATGCGCTCCGCAAAAACCCGCGCTTGGCAGAAGATGCTGATCGAGCGCGGCTACACCGCTCGAACGATTCCGAAGCAGTA
>CAZLDA010000642.1:0-2637 GCA_964557875.1 uncultured Pseudomonadales bacterium
GGTATCGCCGGAATGTCGTAAATCGGCTTGTCCGGATACAACTCGGTGCACTGACCGCCAGGTTTCGGCAACGCGTCGACGATGTGCGCCTTCAGGCCGAGCAGACCCAGTTCGAAAATCTGAAAGAGCCCGCAAGGCCCGGCACCGACGATTACGACATCGGTCTGGATGGTCATGGTGTCTCCGTTCTAATGAAATGGTTAGCGAATGACGCCTCGAAGCCGCAGCAGGTCGATCACGCGATCGGCACAGGCATCGATGCTGAGTTCCGCCGTGTTCAACGTGAGGTCTGCAGCAACCGGTTCTTCGAATTCGCTGGTTACCCCTGGGAAGCTCGGCAGTTCGCCCCGTTCGGCCGCCGCGTACATGCCTTCCTTGTCGCGGCTCTTCAGCACGCCGAGCGGTGCGTTCAGATAAACCTCAAGGAAGCGGTTGCCACCGATCACGTCGCGGGCCCGCGCGCGCACCTGTTCGTGCGGCACCACGAAGGCGGTGAGACAGATCACGCCGGCGTCGTTGATCACTTTCGCCACTTCTGCGGCGCGCCGCATGTTCTCCGAGCGGTCGGAGGCGGTGAACCCGAGGTCGCGGCTCATACCGCGGCGGAAGTCCTGACCGTCGAGCACGGTCGCGAGCCGACCCATGTCGAACAAGCGCCGTTCGATGGCGTTCGCGATGGCGGTTTTGCCCGTCTTCGACAGACCCGTAAGCAGAACCGTGACGGCGCGCTGGCCGAGTCGCTGTTCACGTTCGTCGGCGGTTACCGGCGATAGACGTTCGCTCAGGAACTGGCCGTGCGGCAACTCGTTCCAGTGATCCTTCGCCGTATCGCCGCTCGGCGGACAGATCATGCCGGCGCCGATGGTGCGGTTGTTGATGCGGTCGATGACGATGAATGCACCGGTTTCGCGATTGTCGTCGTATGCGTCGAACGGCACCGGCTCCGAAAGCGTGAACTCGCAACGGCCGATTTCGTTCAGCGCGAACGTTGCGGCGGGAACCTGTTCGAGCGTGTTGATGTCGACACGATGGCGGATCGCCGAGACACGTCCGTACAACTGCTTCGTGCCGTGTTTGATGATGTATTGCTTGCCGGGAACGAGCGGGTCTTCCGACATCCACACGAGCTGCGCGTCGAAGCGGTCTTCGACGAACGGCAGATTGCCCGGTTTCACCAGCATGTCGCCGCGGCTGATGTCGACTTCGCTCGTCAGGGTCAGCGTTACCGCGAGTGGCGGGAACGCCTCTTCCAGATCGCCATCCATGGTGACGATACGCGCCACCGTGGAGGTTTTGCCCGAAGGCAACACCGCGATCTGATCGCCCGGGCGAATGATGCCGCTCTGCACGGTGCCGCTGTAGCCGCGGAACGACGAATCGGGACGGCTCACGCGCTGAACGGCGAAACGGAAATCCTCGAAGTTCCGGTCGGAGGCGATCTGCACGTTCTCCAACAGGTACATCAAGGTGCTGCCCTGATACCAAGGCATCTCGTCGGATTTCTCCACGACGTTGTCGCCGCGCAACGCGGAGATCGGAATGAACTGCAGGTCCTCGATCCCGAGGTTCGCGGTGAACGCGATGTACTCGCTGCGTATGCGATCGAACACACTCTCGTCGAAATCGACGAGGTCCATCTTGTTGACCGCAACGATGACGTGCCGGATGCCGAGCAGCGCAGCGATGAACGTGTGCCGGCGCGTTTGTGTCAGTACGCCTTGGCGAGCGTCGATCAGAATCACCGCAACGTCGCAGCCCGAAGCGCCCGTGGCCATGTTGCGTGTGTACTGCTCGTGCCCCGGAGTATCGGCAATGATGAATTTGCGTTTCGTGGTCGAGAAATATCGATATGCGACGTCGATGGTGATGCCTTGCTCGCGTTCGGCTTGTAGACCGTCGGTGAGCAGCGCGAGATCGAACTCGCCGTCGTCGCCGGGCTTCTTCGAGCGCACCGCTTCGAGCTGATCTTCGTAGATCATCTTCGAATCGTGCAGCAGACGGCCGATCAGCGTGCTCTTGCCGTCGTCGACGCTACCGCACGTCAGGAAGCGGAGGATCTCTTTGCGTTCGTGCTGTTCGAGATAGGCAAGGATGTCTTGCGCGATGAGTTCGGATTGGTGACTCACTTAGAAATACCCTTCGCGCTTCTTCTGCTCCATCGAGGCAGCGCCGTCGTAGTCGATCAAACGACCCTGGCGTTCGGAGTGCTTCGTCAGCAGCATTTCCTGAATGATCTCGGGCAGCGTCGCCGCTTCCGATTCGATTGCGCCCGATAGCGGATAACAACCGAGCGTGCGGAAGCGGACCATACGTTGTTGCGGCACTTCGCCTTCGCGCAACGGCATACGATCGTCATCGATCATGATCAACGTGCCGTCGCGTTCCACGACCGGGCGCGACGCTGCGAAATACAGCGGCACGATCTCGAGCTTCTCCAGATAGATGTATTGCCAGACGTCGAGCTCGGTCCAGTTCGACAGCGGAAACACGCGCACTTCTTCGCCGCGATTTACGTTTCCGTTGTAGAGACTCCACAGTTCCGGCCGCTGATTCTTCGGATCCCATCGATGGTTCGAGTCACGCACCGAGTAGACGCGCTCCTTCGCGCGCGATTATTCTTCGTCGCGCCGGGCGCCG
>CAZLDA010000643.1:0-2635 GCA_964557875.1 uncultured Pseudomonadales bacterium
CGTGAACCCGCCGCCTTGTTGATGAAGTTGCGCGCGCCGGCCAGTCCGTCGTTGTTCATGATCACGTTGGCGCCATGATCTGCGGGCGCGGCGCTGATGAGTCCGATCTTCGTGTCGCTGTCGAAGTAGACCTCTTTCAGGAAGTTGTCGAACTTGAACAGATCGAAATCGATCTTCGTGTTGCGCAGCGCCTCGTTCCAGTTCTTCGCGTACTCGCCGAGTTTCAGGATGCCGTCCCACTGGTAGTCATCGCGGACGAAGTGCAGCTGCACGTCGATCACCGGTTGATCGCGATAACGCAGCGTGCGTTCGGCAACGGCGGCGGCATCGCTGGTCTCCGCGGCGGCTACTGTGAAGAAGTTCCCGTACACGCGATTCATCGCAAAGAAACTCGCCGCGAGGCCGATGCCTGAACGAAGGAACTGCCGCCGCCCGGTGCCGGCTTTCGTTGCATGGCTGTCGGCCATGTCGAGCACGAGCCGTTCCACGCGCGCCTGCGCCGTCGTTTGCGCGATGGGCAGATACTCGCCGTTGCTGACCATACGCGTGGGAACGGGCGGTGAGTCCTTCAGCCGTTCCGCGCCAACGAGTCCTTTAAGCTGTTTCTTCGTGAGCCACATGCGCGCCTCGTTGTTCTTCGGTGTGTTGACTCTTCGGTGCGATGACGCGTGCGAACACGTTCGGCGTCATGAGCGCGATCGGGCTGCGTTGCAGGTGCATCACTTCGAGGAAACGCATTGCAACCACCGGATCGTTCCACGTGCGTTCGTGCACACGATCGAGATACCAGTTGGCAAAGCGCGTCCAGTTCGGCGAGTTCGGGAACGCGCTGCGGTCGCGGTATTCCTCGGTGGTGGACATCAACCAGCACTGCGAAACGAACTGCGCGTACTTGCGCTGGAACACCCGCGCGAAACCGTGCAGATCGCTCGGAAAGCCCTTGAGACATTCGTCGAGCAGCGCCGCACCCGTGGCGCCCTGGCTCATGCCTTGCGCATAAATCGGGTTGAACGAGGATGCCGCATCGCCGACGACCACCAGCCCTTCCGGTGCGGGATCCAGCGATTCGTAATGCCGCCGCAGATTTCCTGCGAACAGATATCGCCAGATGCGGCCCGCAGGCGTGGCGTCTTTGATCGCCGCGTAGAAATCGGGAACCGCCAACGATTCTGCAAAGGCCATGAAACCGTCGACATCGTCGGGCGGGTGATCGCCGCGCCAACCGACGAGCGTGGCCAGCCACTTGCCGGTTCCTTCCACCGGTAACAGCACGCCGAGCCGTGCATCCGGATACTTCGGGTGGACCAGCAGCGACTTCCACGGCCGCCGCATCTCCGGCAACTCGATGAGCGCGGTTGCATAGCCGACGTCCACCGGCACTTCCGACGTTGCCACTTTCGGAAACCCCGCGCTCTCCAGACGCGTAGCCGTCTTCGAATTGCGGCCGCCTGCGTCGACGATCAGATCCGCCGTGATGCGTCCGCCGCCGACGAGATCGAGCCCGCAGATGTGGTCGCCTTCGCGCACGAACGCGCCCACCTCGGAGAGCTCGTGCACCGCAACGCGCGGCTCGCGCGCGAGATGCTGTCGCAGCGTGAACTCGAGCAGCCCCTTCGTCTGGCTGTGCATCGTGATGCCGCTGGGCAGTCGCGCTTTCCAACCGCCGGCGTAGTACCAGTCGGTGTCGAGCGACATGTCGATGCGATGTCCGCCGGCGCGTTCGATGTCGTCGAGCGCGCCCGGCAGGTACTGCTCCATGATGTCGGCGCCGCGTTTCAGCAGTACGTGCACGTGCGGCGATTGCGGCGAACCTTTGCGCCAGCGGGGCGAACGCGGCAGTTCGTCGCGCTCGAGCACCGTCACTTGTGCGAAATGCCGCGACAACGCCGCAGCTGCAAGCAGCCCCGTCGTGCCTGCGCCGATGACCACCGCAGTGCGTCCGCGTCCCATGCCGCTTCTCCCCAACGTGCATGTCCCAACGTGCACGGATGATCCGAGCGGCCGCATGCCGCGGCTATCGTGCGTTCGGAGGGATGACACCCCTTCTTTCGGAGGGGTGTCTCCTTGAACCAAAGGCCAGTTCCCGAATCGTCATCCACGTTGTAGGGTTAGAAAAAAACATGCGCGGCAACGCACTGCGACGGCAGGGTCGAGTTGCGTGCACAGAGGTCATGAGGAGAAGTAATGAGCGTACGTCTGCGACGAGTCCTGTTCACGATTCTTGCGATTGGAGCCACCACGGCCTACGGCGCCATGTCCGAGGAAGAGCTCGCGAAGCTTGCGCAGAATCCGGTCGGCAACCTGATCAGCGTGCCGTTTCAGAACAATACGAACCTGAACTACGGACCCGAGGAAGGCACCCAGAACATCCTCAACATCCAGCCGGTGATTCCAGTTTCGGTGAACAAAGACTGGAATATCATCACGCGCACGATCCTGCCGATCATTCACATGCCGCGCCTTGGTCCGGGCGTTGGGAGCCAGGACGGCATCGGCGATACGGTGTTTACAGCATTCGTCTCACCTGCCAACCCAGGCCGTTTGATCTGGGGTGTAGGCCCCGTGTTGCAATTGCCGACGCACGACAACCAGGAACTCGGTAACGACAACTGGGGTGCAGGACCGTCGATCGTCG
>CAZLDA010000644.1:0-1101 GCA_964557875.1 uncultured Pseudomonadales bacterium
CAGATCGAGCTGCACTGTCGGCGTTACGAGCATCGTGAAGCCGCCGCCGGCGACGACGTGATCGAGCCCGCTGCCCGAATTCACGGCGCCCAGTTCTACGAATGCTGAAGTCGAATCCGAGACCGCGAAATTGAGATTCGGGGAAACGGTGACGCTGCTCGAACCGTCCATGTATTCCACGTTGAGGTACACCTCGGTCGAGACGTTGTCGCCGAGCGAGTAACCCAGCGCTACGCCGAGATCGTACGAGGTGCTTCCATTCGTGAAGTTGTTTGCGCCGCTCGAGTCGGTGACCCCTGCCAGCATTGCCCAGGAGAAATTCTCATGCGAAGACGGCAAGGCTGCCTTCACCGCGAAGCTCGCATCGCTGCGGCCATCCGCATTGGCGGTGTTGCCCGCCTCGCGCAACTCGAGCTGATTGAACGGCGCAGTGCCAAGCTGCACTTCGAAAGAATCCGTAACGCCGACGCGCAACCGGCTGTCGAACGTGTACAGGGTCGAAGTGACGCCTCGATCGGAACTGCGCTCGAAATCCGGCAGACCCTGCTCCCACGCGACGCTGTGCGCCGGCAGCGTGCCGGTCGAAAACGCAATACCCGGGCGATCGAATGGTGGGCTGTCAGCCCGCGCACTGCCGATTGCGCACGCGAGTGCCAACCAGGTTGCGCACCTTATTCGAATGAGAACGATCACTTACCGACGACCGCGCAAGCGCCCCTTCACTACCCCGTTAGCCAATCCTCGCGCGTCCAATCACGTCAACCAGGGCTTAGTGCCGGGCTCCGCCTTCGCCATCGCGCGTTGATAGGCCGGCCGCGCGCCAATTCGCGCCAGATAAGCCTTCACGTTCGGGAAAGGATCGAGCGACGTTCCGCGGAACGCTCGGCTGGTCGTCAGGCAATAGACGAGCATGATGTCGGCGGTGGTCAGGTTCGCTCCACCGAAATACGGCGCCTTGCCCAGCCGCTCCTCGACCATTGCCCAGCAACGCCGGCTGCGCTCTTCGACGAATCCCGCGCCGGGATTTCCGGGAGTGCCTTGCAGTACGAGCTGCATCATGAGCGTGGTCATGAACGTGCCGTTCGACCAATGAAACCAGAA
>CAZLDA010000644.1:1111-2635 GCA_964557875.1 uncultured Pseudomonadales bacterium
GGTCGGCGAAGTCCGGGTCGTTGGTTGCGGGCACCAGTTTGCCGCGACCGTAGCGCGCGCAGATGTAGTCGCAAATCGCGCCGCTCTCACCCAGCACCAGATCACCGTCCGTGATCACAGGCGCAATTCCCATCGGGTGCAACGCCTTGTACTCGTCGGGTGCGAGTCGGTTGTCGGCTCTGCGATCGTAACGTTTCAGTTCGTAGTCGAGCCCCAACTCCTCACACAGCCAGACGATGCGCTCCGACTGCGAGATGCCCAGATGATGAACGGTCAGCATTGCAAGGTTGCTCCTCTCTCAGGTCGGTGGTTTTGACACGAACGGTGCGAAATGGCGGACGACCTTAAACGTTCGAACGGCATCCGTTCAAGCGTCATCCAACAATTTCGATCTGCCGCGATGTTCCCGCGAACTTGCGGCAGTTGGGAGACCGGCCTACGATCCGGACTCGACAACTGGGAGGAGCCGACATGAACCGACTTTCAGCCCTGGGGATGCTTCTGATTTTCTGCGTTTCATCGGGATGGAACGCGGCGTATGCGGCCGATTCCAGCGAGGCCGACCGACAGGCGATCACGAAGATCGAAAACGAGTGGTCGAATGTGTTCAAAACCCACGACAAGGCGGTTCTCGAGAGGATTCTGGCCGACGATTTCGTGTTTACGGACGAGAACGGCGAGTTCGTGAAGGGTCGTGTCGCCTACATCAATGGGCTGTTGAAAGGCGAGAAGCTGGGCGACTTCACCCTGTCGGAGGTACTCATCACGCTGCATGGTTGGACCGCGGTGGTCACTGGCATTTTCGAAGCGAAGGACGCAAAGGGAGCCACTGAATCGACCCGCTTCACCGACACGTTCGCGAAGGGTGATGACGGCTGGAAGGCCGTGTCGTCGCAGGACACCAAGATCAAATAGGCCGGCGGCGCAACTCCGTAACGCACGGCTTTCGTATCGCCCTACTGTTCCTTGAACAGCGTCAGCCGCAACAGCGCACGGCGAACGATTCGAAGAGCGGCTTCGCGTTGCGGTGGCGAATCATGTTCTCTTCCTCTGCGGTAAACGCGAGCGTTTCGAACGCGGCGTCTGCCATACGCAGGCGATCCTCGTTGGCAAATGGAAAGTCCGTGCCGTAGAGAATCTGCGACATCGGTGCAAGCGCGCGCAACGCGGCGATCTGTTGCGGCATCACCGAGAGCGCTGTGTCGTAGTACATCCGCGCGAGCGCCCGCATCGCATCGGCGGGCGGCATCGCGCGATCGCCGATCGCGGGCTTCAACGACCCGACCGCTGCGATGCGCGGCGCGAGGAACGGCAACGTGCCGCCCGCGTGCGGCAGGATGAAGTTGATTCCGCGATAACGCGTCAGTGCGCCGCTGTAGAGCAGGCTCACCGCGGTGCGTGTGGTGTCGAAGGGGAACTCGATCATCGGCGCCGGCAGTTCGAGGCCGAGTTTTTCGAAACACGGTGGCGACGTGGGATGCACAAACACGGTGGTCTTGCGCGCATCGAGCGATGCGAGCAACG
>CAZLDA010000645.1:0-2632 GCA_964557875.1 uncultured Pseudomonadales bacterium
TCGGAGCGCAATCGCGAAGCGCGCTAGGGCGGCGCCGAGTCGTCGCCGCGTGTGCCGTATCTGGACGACAACGGCGAGCTCGCCGGCGCCGTACTCAACGTCGACGACGTCGCCGCTATGGTGGTGCGGGCTATCGAAGAGAAGCAGCTATATATTCTCCCGCACGAAGAGAGCCGGCAGTTCATCCGCCGCCGCTTCGAGCGCATCGACAGGACATTCGAACGATGACAACCGCGTTCAACAACGATCGCTCCGCCAGGGTCGAAGGCCTGACATGAGCTCCAACTCCTCAGAACCCGAGGTCGATTTCTGGCTCGATCCGGACATGACGCTGTGGTTTTCGATCCGCTGCCCGAAATGCGGCACGGTGCACGAGCACAATGCCGACAACCTTCCGAAGGGGCGCGAAATCAAATGCAGTTGCGGCGTCACGCTCGAAATCGGCGACACCGACTTCGAACAGACTCAACGCGATCTGCGCAGCGGTAAGCTCGGCTGACCTCAGCTCACCTCCGCCCGCCTAAGCCTCGAACATCTTCTCTCCGCGGTGCAGCCGCTCTGCGATGATTGCCGTTTGCTGTCCGGCACGGCGCGTCGGGCAATGCGCAGCCAGGTTGCGCGCCACGCCGACGAAGATGTTCTCGCGTTCCGCAGAGTTGCCTTCGCCCCACGCGAGGCTCTGGTTCACACCGGCTTCGAGCACCTGCAGCGAATGGAAGTCGAGGTCTTCGCGCACGGTGGCGAAGGCCAGCATGTCGATGAGACCCGGCAACGGCAAATCGAGCGACACATAACGCGACACGATGTCGGCGGCTCGTTCCACGTTGGCGCGTTGATCCAACTCGCGCAGTAACTCCCGGCGCAGCGCGTCCGCGGTGGTCGGCAGATCGTTGCGCGTATTGCGCTCACTCGGCAGCCGCGCAGGCGGCACGTTGAGATAGCGGTCCATGTACACCGACATCGCGCCGTGGAAGATCCCGCGCACCACATCCGGCGCGGGCGAACGCTTCACCGCCTGATACGCGCCGTTGCAGTACACGAACGTGTGCTGCGGGTTGAACCAGTCGGTCACTTCGTTCGATGTCGCAAAACGCGCGAGTCTCAACGCGGCCGCATATGCCACCTGGCGCGCCACCAGATGTGCGGGCGCGCCTTCGCGCAGCGCCTGCTCCAGTGCATCGATGGTCGCTAGCGGTTCGTCACCGAGCAGCAATTGTGTGAGTGCGTCATCGGCACGCCACTGTGTGTTGTCGGCGCGGTCGAGCACCTGCGGCAAGCGCCCCTCGAGTTCGCGCAACGGTGCTACCAGTTCCACCGGGTGGTGCCAGTTCGTGCTCTCTTCGCGCCCGCGTGCTTCCGTCAGCCCCGGCATCAGCAGCGGTACCAGTTTCGGTGCCTCGTCGGCGCCGAGTATTTCAACGAGCTCGAATACCTTATTGCAGCTTTCGAGTTCGTGGCCGCCGTTCGCGTACAAACGTTCCGTTGCAGCGGTGAAGATCAGCTCCGCGTTGTCGCGCGGCGAGAGTTCCCGCAAGCCGGTCAACGTGGTGCGCTCTGCTCCGTCGCGATGCCGCGTTTGAACCCATTGCCGCAACCACGCTTTCAGCGTGGCCAGATCGTGATGCTCCAACAACGGTTCTCGGGCGCGCCGGGGCGGCGAGTTGCTCGCTTCGTTCGCGATTGCTCGCACGGCGTAGTACAGCCCTTGATACGCGGTCTCTTTCGATAAATTCGGATACAGCCGCGCGATACATGCAAGGCGAGTCAGGCCTTCGGTAACTTCGGTGAGATTCGTGGAGGCGAAATCGATCGCACTGCGCACGATGCGCGCTACCGACGCATCGTCAGACAACAGCGCCAGAATGCTCTTCGCCTGCACGAGGCCGATGTTCTGCTCCATGCCGCGCTGCAACCGGGCGCGGTGATGGGCTACGTCGAACGTCACACTCGGTTCGTTCTGCACATAGACGACGCCGTCGTCGATCCACGATTCGTAACGCGGCACGTCGTCGGCCCACAGATCGAACGTGCATCCCGAACGCAGATCGAAGCGCGCCTGGTGCCAATGGCACGTCAGCATGCCGTCGCGCACGCTGCCGCGGTCGAGGGGGAAACCCATGTGCGGACAGTTGTTTTCAACTGCATATACCGCGTCGCCGTCGGCGAAAACGGCGATTCGGCGCTGCGCGCCGGTCACCACCATCACGCCTTTCTGCTTGAGTTCGGCGTGGCTTGCGACGCAGATCGATCCGGTTGGACGAGCGGCCATTGGAAATTCCTCTCTCTTAACGCACGAAGTAATTAAAAAAGAAGATACTTTCTTTATTAACCCGGCGCCAATACCATCTATATATAGGTACAGCCATCCGTCATACCCGAATCAACTCAAAGCGCCCTTCAATGCGCGAGAGGGTCCGGTCTCATCTGCACGTGACCGACATATGACTGCTGCACCTCCGAATGCACGATCGGATCGAGTCCGTGTGCCATGACATGATCAACCATTTGATCAACGACTGTATCGTCATGGGCGCGGAGCCACTGGCGGTCCAGGATCTTATTGTTTGCGGAAAGTTGGAGAGGGCCGTCGCCACACGCGTCGTGGCCGGATGCGCAAGCGCCTGCGAGGCGC
>CAZLDA010000646.1:0-2631 GCA_964557875.1 uncultured Pseudomonadales bacterium
GCGAGATGTATTCCGTCTCCTGGCTGACATAGAACTGACGGTCACCGGAGAAGGTCACCGGCACACCAGCCACGTCTCCTGGGGTGAACGTATTGGTGTTGCTCGTCAGTTCGGTGTCGGACGTACGATCGTAGAAATAGTCGGTATAGCCGAAGATGTACTTGACCGAGAACGTATCGTTCACGGTCCAGCGGATGTCGGTCGAGTTCGCCTGCTGATCAAAGTACTCGTCCTGCTGGCCGCTGGTGTCGGTCTGTACGTCGCCCCCGCTGATCTTGCCGTTACCCAGCATCTTCTGCCGCGCGAGGCTCGTGCCGAAGGCCTGGTTGTTGATCTGGTTTGCGCCGACGATACCGAAGTCGACGCCGGGGGTAACGCGCTGAGCGGTTACCGCGGCGCCGGTTACCGGATCGGTGAAGTTGTAGACGGTGGTGCCGCCGGGTTGAAAGGCAGCGTTGGCTGTGGCGCCGGTGACGGTACACGCGGGGTTCGTTCGATCGACAAGGCTCGGGCACACGACTCCTGTGTCCACCTCGCGATAGCCCATCGCAAACGATGAGGTGTTCCGTTTGTTGCCGGTCACAGGATCGGGGGTGCCGCCGTTCTCGTTCAGGTTGACGATACCGGCCGCATCCGCACCGCCCATCCGGCGACGATAGCTGCGTTCGTTGCCGCGCGTGTTGAACTCGAGATTGTCGGTAGGCGTCCAGCGCAACGACAACGCGTAGTTTTCATCGCCATAGTTGTCGGGATTCTGGTTACCCGATTTATCGTCGATGTAGCCGTCGCGGGTTCGCTTCGTGCCGACGATGCGTGCCTGAAGGATGTTCTCGATCAACGGGCCCGACAGAACGCCGTACTGTTCGACCAGGTCGTAGTTTCCAGCCACGACGCGCGCGACGCCTTCGAATTCATTCGATGGCAGTCGGTTGATGAAGTTGACGGCACCGCCGATCGCGTTGCGGCCGTACAGAGTGCCTTGCGGGCCGCGCAGGACTTCGATCCGCTCGATGTCGAACAGGCCGCCTTCCGTCGATGCGATACCGAAGTCTTCCGAGTAGACGCCGTTCAGATAAGTCGCGATGCCGGGGTCGCCGCCCAACGCCCGGAAGTTCCGTCCGATACCTCGGATGGCCATGTCGTACGGCTCGATGACCGCTGCAGGAATGTACTTCTGCAGGTCTTCCTGGTTGCGGATGCCGAAGTCTTCGAGCATCTGCCCGGTGAACGCAGTAATCGAGATGGACGTGTCGCTCACCGTCGATTCTTTTCGTTCTGCGGTAACGACGACTTCCTCGATCTGACGTCGGTCGGATGCTGCCGACGTCGACGTTGCGTCTGCGGCCGACACGGTCTGCGCCATAAAGGCCGCTGACAGTAGTGCCGGCAGTCCAAAGGCACCCGCCTTCGACCAACGTCGCCACCTAGACGATTTGTTTACTGCTAGAAATTCGGCACCGACGTGCCCGTTGATGCCCGTGTGGGTACAAGCGTCCACACGCCCGAAAGAGCGGAATGCCATGCGATGATCTCCCCGATTGAGTGAGCCACACCTGCTCCCGACACGTGTGGTTGAAGACTCCTCCCAAGAGCCTTCCTCATCCGTTTATATGCGGCGACTCTGCCAAAGTCAACGAACTCAACGGACGCGCGCGCGCGCGTTACGGCTCCGCGTATCGACATCGAACAACGCGGCGAGCTGCTCCGTCATCGCACCACCCAGCTGCTCCGCGTCGGTGATCGTGACGGCGCGCTTGTAGTGGTGTGTCACGTCGTGGCCGATGCCGATGGCGATCAACTCGACCGGCGACTGGTTTTCGATGACGTCGATTGCGTATTTCAGATGCTGCTCGAGATAGTTGCTCGGGTTCACGAGCAGCGTCGAGTTGTCCACCGGCAATCCATCCGAGATCACCATCAGCACCTTGCGTTGTTCCTGACGCACCACAATGCGGTTGTGTGCCCAGATCAACGCTTCGCCGTCGATGTTCTCCTTCAACAACTCCTCTCGCATCATCAAACCGAGATTGCGACGCGCGCGGCGCCACGGATCGTCGGCAGCTTTGTAGACGATGTGCCTGAGGTCGTTGAGGCGCCCGGGGTTCGATGGCTTGCCCGCCTGAATCCAACGTTCGCGCGATTGACCACCGCGCCAGGCGCGCGTCGTGAAGCCGAGAATCTCGACTTTCACCGAGCAACGCTCGAGCGTTCTGCCGAGAATATCGGCGCACATCGCCGCGATCGTGATCGAACGTCCGCGCATCGAGCCCGAGCTGTCGATCAGCATCGTAACGACCGTGTCGCGGAACTTGACCTCCTTCTCCTGCTTGTACGCCAACGGATTCATTGGGTCGGCGACGACGATCGCGAGGCGCGATGCGTCGAGAATTCCCTCTTCGAGATCGAATTCCCATGAGCGGTTCTGCTTCGCCATCAAGCGGCGTTGCAGACGATTCGCGAGCTTCGAAGTAGCGTGCTGAAGCGACACGAGCTGCTGGTCGAGCATTTCCCCGAGCATCAGCTCGAATGCCGCGGCCAACCGATCGGCCTCCTCGGTCTTGAGCTTGCCGGCCGCGGCGGCGGCGGCCAGGCGCTCGGGCGCACCGGTTGCCGCCACGCCGCAGCGCAGTG
>CAZLDA010000647.1:0-2621 GCA_964557875.1 uncultured Pseudomonadales bacterium
TCCGCTGCCGGTGATCGATCACTGGTGGCAGACCGAAACCGGCTGGCCCATGTGCGCGAACATGGCCGGCATAGAGCTGATGGAGACGAAGCCGGGTTCCCCCACATTGCCGGTACCGGGTTACGACTTGCGCATTCTCGATGACGACGGCGAGCCGGTGGGGCCGAACGTCGAAGGTAACGTCGTCGCTAAGGGGCCGTTGCCACCCGGCGCGTTACCCACCGTGTGGGGAGATCACGCGCGGTATGTCGAATCGTATTGGTCGCGATTTCCAGGCTTCTATCTGACCGGTGACGGCGGCTATTTCGACGAAGACGGTTATCTGTATGTGATGGGTCGTATCGACGACGTGATCAACGTCGCCGGACACCGCCTTTCGACTGGTGCGATGGAGGAAGTGGTTGCATCACATCCGGCGGTTGCCGAGTGCGCAGTGATCGGTATCGAAGACACCGATCGCGGTCAGGTACCGCTCGGACTGCTGCTGTTGAAAGACGGCGCGAACATCGACGAGGCGACGCTGCAGACCGAACTGGTTGCGATGGTGCGCCAGTCCATAGGCGCATTCGCGAACTTCAAGCGCGCAGTCGTCGTTAAGCGACTGCCGAAGACGCGTTCCGGCAAGATCTTGCGCCAGGTGTTGCGAAAGATGGTCGACAAGCGCCCCTTCACGGTTCCGTCTACCATCGACGATCCCGCCATTCTCAAGGAAATCGAAGGCACGCTCCGCTTTCAGCGGATCATGGAGTAGCGCTGTCCTTCGGCATCACCTTCAGCAGAATCCACGCGGTGATGAACGCGCCCAACGAAAAAACCACTTCGAGAATTCCGAACAGCTTCATCGGCGAGTTCCATTGCCAGACGCCGTGCACGAAGTACAGCAGCATCGCGAGGCAAACCAACAGCGGCCCGCGCGAACCGCTGCGTAACATCGCAGGCGCGATGAACAACAGCAGCGATACCTGACCGACGAATACTGCAACGGTTGCAACCGTGCTCGACAGCGGTTCCACGAAGAATCGCTGGATGCCCAAGAGAGCAAACAGCGATCCGAGCCAGATCAGCATGGCCATCCGCAGTGCGGTCTGTATGTTCATGCCTGTATGTTCATGCCTGTATGTTCATGCTTGTGTGTTTTTGGCAAGCGGGAACAACCGGTCGGTGATGTCTGCCAACCGGCGCCCTAAGGCGCGCGCCAGATCTCTCTCGGTGGCATCGATCGCCGCATCACCGCGACTGCCGGAAACATGCGAAGCGCCGTATGGCGTTCCACCCAGCACCGTCGCGTTCAGACCCGGTTCCGTGTACGGCAGGCCAACGAGCAACATGCCGTGATGCAGCAGCGGCACCATCATCGTCAGTAGCGTGCTTTCTTGTCCGCCGTGATGGCTGCCGGTGGAGGTGAATACGGACGCAGGTTTACCGGCGAGCGCACCGCCGATCCACAGATCGGCGGTTCCGTCGAGGAAGTGCTTCATCGGCGCCGCCATGTTGCCGAATCGAGTCGGGCTGCCGAGCGCGAGCGCGCGGCACTCCGCGAGATCGGCTTTCGTGCAGTAAACCGCGCCTTCCGAGGGAATCGGCGGCGCGGTTTTCTCGGTCATCGATGCAACGGGCGGCACCGTGCGCAAGCGCGGCTCGAAACGGCCGTGTGAGGAAACGCCATGTGCAACGCATTCCGCCAATACGGCAGTGGAACCCTGTCGGCTGTAGTAGAGGATCAGAATGTGGTCGGACACTGCCGCACTCGCTGTGGATCGAACGGTGAATGATGCTCGCTACGGCACTCAGATGATCTGCAGGACATTTTCCGGCGGCCTGCCGATGACGGCGCGTCCATTCGCCTCCACGATCGGACGCTCGATGAGTACCGGGTGGCTCGCCATCGCTGCGATCAGTTCGTCGTCGGTGCGCGCGGGATCGTCGAGGTGCAATTCGGCGTACCGGGCTTCGTGCGTTCGCATCAACTGGCGTGGACGCATCGACAGCAAATTCAGCAAACGCTTCAGCGTTGCCGCATCCGGAGGTGTGTCGAGGTACTGCACGACGCGCGGGGTGATTCCGTGTGCGCCGAGCAACTCGAGCGTCTGACGCGACTTCGAACAACGCGGGTTGTGGTAAATCGTGACTTCGCCCATTGGCGTGTGACTCTATAATGCCCGGCAAGCGCGGTATTGTAGCCGCTTCGGGATGCGTCGTTCGATGCTCGCCAACATCCTTGTTGAGTTTCGCTGGTTCGCCAGACAGATCGTTGCGCAGTTCGGTGCGCATGGTCTGCTGAACAGCGCCGCATCGCTGACCTATACCACCTTGTTCGCCGTCGTTCCGTTGATGACGGTCTCGTACACGATCCTGTCGATGTTCCCGGATTTCTCGACCATGGGGAAACAGATTCAGGCGTTCGTATTCGAGAATTTCGTGCCGGAGAGCTCTGCCATCGTTCAGGAGAGGCTCGATGATTTTTCGCATCAGGCGCGGGAACTGACTCTCGCGGGCTTCGCGTTTCTGCTGGTCACCGCGTTCATGATGCTGGTCACGATGGAGGAAGCGTTCAATGAGATCTGGCAGGTGGCCGAGCCGCGCCGGGGCATGCAGCGCTTCCTCGTGTACTGGGGTGTATT
>CAZLDA010000648.1:0-2616 GCA_964557875.1 uncultured Pseudomonadales bacterium
CACGAACGCGTACACCTTGCCGTTCTGGATCGCGAGCGCTTCCATGCCGCGGTTCTGGCGGCGCTGCGCGAGGATGGCGGGCAGCGCTTCGATGCCGTACACGCCGGCTTCGCCTGCATTCGGCGTGGGCAATCCGGCCGCTGCATGCGTGCCTTTCGGGATGAAGCGTTGCAGCAGCACGCCGTCAGCCGAGAAGTGATAGATCGCCGGACGGTATTCGTCGGGCAACCAGAACGTGCCGTCTGCCGCCACCGCGATGCCTTCGAGATCGGCGCCCAGTGGGTCGAGCGCAATTTCGTTGCCGAACAGATCGACGCCGATTTCGTCGTTGTACGGCGTCGTGTCGGTGCCCACGAGTTTGACGTTCGGCAGGCCGGTGAGCGGCGAGCCGTCAGGCTTCTTGAGTGGAATCTCGCGCGTAATCAGGATCGATCCGTCTGCCGGATCGAACTCGAAGCGGACCAGCTTCGGCGCGAAATCCGGCAACACGAACGGACGGCGCAAGCCGGTGGGCGCGCCGTTCGGGCCGCGATCGGTGTTCGCGATGAACTTGAGTTTGCCTTCGCTCGTCATCCCCTCGTACGAGAGGCCCGACAAACCGCCACCAATCACCTGCTGACCCGCGCCGGTGGTTCCCGCCGGCGCAAGTTCGATCGGGAACGTCTCCGCCGTCGGCGCCACGTTGAAGTCCTTATAGCCGAGCGGATGCACGGTCGTGATGCGTGCGGTTCTGATGTCGATCTCCGCGATCGAGTTGTTTTCCTGCAACGTCACCCAGGCTTTGCGGCTGTCGTTGCTCACGGTGATGTACTCGGGTTCGATGTCTTGCGCGGGCGTGGAGTTCGGACCGTAGAGGCGCACGCCTTCGGGCAACACGACGTTTTCGAACGTGATCGACTGCGCTGCACGCGCAGGCAGCCACGGCAACACCGTGACGATGCTGATCGAGCCCAACGGATCCGCACAGCCGCCGCCGTAGCAATCGGGCTCACCTTCGTTGGCAACGAGCAGCTTCGTCCCGTCGGGTGTAAACGTGACCATGTCGGGTAACGCACCGACATTCACCGTTCGAAGCACTTCGCCGTTCAAGCCGAGGAACACAATCTTGCCGTTGCCGGTTTTCACCGGCGCCTGCAGGCCGACTGCGACGAGGCCGAAAATCGATACATCCACGCTGTTCACTTTCGCGCCGTACGCCGAGAGGTTCACCCGCTTGATGAGTTTGGGATTCTTCGGATTCGCCACGTTGACGACGTCGAGCGAGACGTCGACTGCGTTCGTGACGAACAGGCGCCCGAACTTGAGCGCCGCGGTTTCGGCGGCCGACTCCGCCGTGGTGGTTCCTATGAGCCCGGTGTTGTAGCTGCCGAGCAGCTGGAAGGAAGGTGTGGTGCGCTCGTGGGCCTGTGCGGCCATTCCGATCGACAACGACGCCGCGAACACCAGAACCGCGCCAATACGACGAACCATTCCCGTCTCCCGTACGCTAGTAAAACGGTGAGTCTCGCGATGTCATGTGACAGTCGCATGTCAGCGCACGATCAGAGTTGATCGGTTCATGCGAATCACCTGTTGATCGTTGCCCGCTTCAAAGCTTCAGGCGATCGGCGAGCTCTTCTAACGGCTCCTAAATGGGGCGGATCTAACACGTTTTGTCAACGATTTTGCTGGCTTTAGTTGTCCTCGATTGCCATATCCAGTATGGAGCTGCAAGCATGTCGTCCAACGCTTCGATCGATCCGTTCATTCCGCCCGATCGACGAGGTGGAGGCCACCTTGCTGCACAGTTGGAGCGAAGTGTCGAAAGCGACGCATCGCTTTCTCTGGCTTTTGCGTGAGTTCGATTCGCGGTCGAATCGACGGCGGCGCAGGTCGAGGCCCATTGCAGACGTTTGCGCGACGGCGACGTCGCGGCCTCTGTCGAGGACGCGCGCCGCCTGCACGAAATGCGTTCGCTGTCGCGGACGATTCGTGAAGACGGCAGCGGCGCGTTGCACGTCGAATTGCCGCGCGCCGATCTCGAACTCGTGCTCAACGCGCTCGAGTACGTCGGCCGCACGTTGCCCGACGACCCGACGCGATCGCTGCTTGCGAAGGGCGCCGACGCATTGATACAGATGGCGCGCGATGCGCTGGCCGGCCGCACCGGACAAGGCGCTGCCGGCGACAACTATCAGGTGATGGTGCATGTGGACGCCGAGGCTCTGTCCGGCCACGGCGGCGAGAGCGACCTGCCACTACCGACCGTGAAGCGGCTGTGCTGCGACGGTGCGGTGACGGCAATCGTCGAGAATGAAGTGGGCGGCCCGCTGGATGTCGGCCGCAAACAACGCGTCGTATCCGGCGCGTTGAAAAAGGCGGTGTTCGCGCGCGATCGCACGTGCACGTTCCCGGGCTGCCACCACACGCGTTATCTCGATGCGCACCACGTGCAGCATTGAGCCGACGGCGGCGAGACGAATCTCGGGAACCTGTTACTGCTGTGCACGGCGCATCACACGCTCGTGCACGAAGGCGGATTTTCGATTCGACGGCATCGCGACGGGCGATGGTATTTCGTGAGGCCGGACGGCCGGCCCATCGAGGTCAGGTCGCCTTCCGCGGAAGATGGAAGTC
>CAZLDA010000649.1:0-2613 GCA_964557875.1 uncultured Pseudomonadales bacterium
TCCGCGAACGCCCGCAGCGCCTCGCGGTTCGCCGGCCCACCGACCAGCTTCGCGAGCGCGGCGTTTTCCGCATCGAACGTCTTCATCAACTGTTCGCGCAACGGCGCGAGCATTAGTCGCTTCGTCGTCGCGAGCGACGCCGGCGGCAGTGCGGCCAAAAGCTCCGCTTTAGCCCGCGCGTGCGCCATGAGCGCGTCGTCACGAACGACCTCGAGCGCGAGTCCGGCGCGTACGCAGTCCTCCGCCGATAGCCATTCCGATGTCATCAGGAACCACGCGGCGCGCTGGCGCCCCATCAGCAGCGGGAACGTGAACGTGCTGCCGGCCTCCGCGGTCAGTCCGAGCGTGGAGAACGGACAACGCAGGCGCGCGCTCGCGGCCATGTAAGTAAAGTCGGCGAGCCCGCAGATCGTCGCCCCGAGCCCGGTGCCCAACCCATTCACTGCAAGCACGAACGGTTTCGGGAATTCGACGATCGCCCGGCACAATCCCGCGAAGCCATGCTGCGGAAACGCACCCGGACGCGCCATTTCCGCGAGATCCGCGCCCGCGGTGAACGCGCGACCTGCGCCCGTGAGCAGCAACACACGCACGGCATCGTCGGTTGCAGCGTCCATGAACGTCTGTGCCAGCGCATCGAACAACTCGCCGTTGAATGCATTCAACTGCTGCGGACGATTCAACGTGGCCAGCAATACGCGATTGGAAGATTCGACGAGGAGGCTGCTCATGGTGTTTTGCTCGTGTTGCTACGTGTCGTCAGCGCAGGATCGCGGAAGCAGCATCAACTCTCCACCGTCCTAGACAACCGTTCCACCGCCGCCAGGTAGTCCTCCATGAACTCGCGCACGACAGTGCGCGTGTCCTGAATGCTGTTCATCAACCCCACACCCTGACCGACGAAGTACGTCGCCAACTGGCGCGCGCCGCCATGCCCACCTTCGGCGAGCTTCGTGACTTTACGCAGTGCCGGCTCGCTAACGAGCGACATAAGGGGCATTGGCAGCGCTTCCGGCGCCTCGTCGCTCTCCCACGCATCGGTCCAGGGCGAGCGCAGCTGCCGCGAATACTTGCCCGTGCGGTACTTCGAGCGCACGGTCTGCCGTGAATTCGCCTGCACGAACTTTTCCTTCACGACGGGCGAAGTTTCGGCTTCGGTGGTCGTGAGCCACATCGATCCTGTCCATGCGCCATGTGCACCCATCGCCATACAGGCCGCCATTTGCCGACCTGTCACGATGCCGCCCGCGGCGAGCACCGCGACGTCATACTTCTGCACCGCATCGCAAATCTCCGGTATCAGCACCAGCGTGCCGACTTCACCCGTATGTCCACCCGCCTCGCTCCCGGCGACCACGAGGATGTCCACGCCCGCTTCGCATTGTTTTACGGCGTGCTCCTTCGCGCCCACCAACGCCGCGACCGCCACGCCGCGCTGCTTGCCCATCTCGAGCATGTAGCGCGGCGGTACACCGAGCGCATTCGCGATCAGTTTGATCGGGTGCGAGAACGCAACGTCGATGATGTTCGTGGCGCGCTTGCTCGTCAGGAAACCGCCTCCGCTCGCACGCTGGTTCTCGTATACGTCGGCCGTGTCGATGCCGTGCTGCGCCAGCACACGGTTCGCGAAGTCGCGATGCTCCTGCGGCACACGGGCGAGCGTCGTTTCTGGCGTGTCGTCGTCGTTGATCGCCAGGCTGGTCGGCGCGATCAAATCCACACCGTACGGTTTGCCGCCGATGTGTTCGTCGATCCACTTCAGTTCGATTTCCAGCGTTTCGGCGTTGTGGCCAGCGGCGCCGAGCACACCCATGCCACCGGCCTTCGACACTTCCACCACCACGTCGCGGCAGTGCGTGAAGGCGATGAGTGGAAAATCGATGCCGAGCAGATCGCAAATACGAGATTTCATGTGCAAACACCCTTTCGAGATGAACCAAAAACACCAGACCATAGCGGCCAAGCCGCCGGAATGCACAACGTTGCGTTTATCCCACGAGACGCTCGGCGGCGTCGGGTGGCAGGCGCTCCAACGTGCGTGCATACCACCGGCTTCCCGGCAGCGCGCTGATGCCGTGCGCAACGATGCTGACGAGCACCGTTGCCAGCACTGTGAGACGGATCGTGTCGGCGACGGAACCCACGCTCGCCGCGTCGAGATAGACGAGCCCCAGCACCACCGACGCGAGGCCGCGCGGACCGAACCAGCCAACGAATGCGATGGTAGATGTCGCCAGACGCGCGCCAGTGAGTGCGAGTGCAACCGGTACCATCCGTACCACCGTCAGGCTCAACAGCGCGTACACGAAGTGCGCCGGTGTGAAGTGCGCGAAGTCGCGCGCGATCACGAGCCCGAACAGGAAGAACACGAAAAAGTCGAATAGCTGTCCCCACTCTTCGGTGAACTCCACGCTGTGTTTGCCGGCTTCGCGAAAACGCAACTGCACCGCGAGGCCCGCGACGAACGCAGCGATGAACATGCTTGCGGCAGTCGCCTCAGATAGCAGCATGCAGCCGAGCGGCAAGGCGACGAGACCCAGCTGGGCCGTCGCTTCGCTCATCCACGCACGCCGCATCGCACCGGCCAGCAGCCATCCGCCGACTCCGCCGACA
>CAZLDA010000650.1:0-2609 GCA_964557875.1 uncultured Pseudomonadales bacterium
GCGCTGCACTCGTGGCTACAAACGAAGACGGTGCAGTTGATCGACCACCTCGAAGCGGCGTCGATCAAGTTCCTCACCGTACTCACGAACCGTCAGCCGACGCGTCAAACCCACCTCGAGCTCGCGAAAGCCGCGAACGGATAACGCCATGTATTCCAGTAGCGCCCTTTACGACAGCCACACGCGTCGTACGATCAAACCGGCCGGGCTTCTGCTCGTGCCGATGATCGACATCTTCACGGTGTTGGTGACGTTTCTGCTGATGACGGCCGTGTTCGCGCGCATCACGATCCTCGATCTCGATCTGCCGAGTGCGGCGGCCGCAAGCCCCGCGAAGCCCGAGTTCAGGCTGGAAGTGATCGTGCGCAAGGAAGGCCTGGAGCTGACCAACGGCACCGACCGCATCGCTGCCATTCCGAACGTCGACGGTGCGTATGACCTGAAAACGCTGACGGATCTCGCGATGTCGTTGAAGCGCGACTATCCGGAAACCGACAACGCCTCCGTGCTGCTCGAACCCGAAGTCGAATACGACAGCCTCGTGCAGGTGATGGATGCGATTCGCGCCGTCGACTCTGCGTTGGCGGCAACGGTGTTCCAAGTCACTGACGCGTCTACCGGAGTCGCGATGACCGGCGAATCGAAATCTGTGCGAGTGGACCTGTTCCCGAAGATCGCCGTTGGAGATGCGCCATGAGCGTATTGGTCCCGTCACGCAAGTCGAAGTTCAGCCTGCTCCATCGCGCCGAAGCCGAGCTCAACCTGATACCGCTGATCGACATTCTGTCGGTGATGGTCGCGTTCCTGCTCGTGTATTCGACGAACGTCGAGATCGTGCAGAACGCCAAGGGCATCGCGATACCGCAATCGAGCTCGGAGTCGCAGCCGAAGCAGTCGGTCGTGGTGATGGTCACGAAAGATCAGTTGTTCGTGCAGGGTGAACTGATCACCACCGTGGAGGAAATTCGCACCTCGACGGAGCCGTCAGTCGATCCGCTGCGAGCCGTATTGGAGCGGCCGATGCTCGCGGGCGATCTGGCATCTACGGAAGAGTCGATGGCATCGCGTGAAATCACCGTGCTCGCCGACAAGACCCTGCCGTATGCGGTGCTGAAAAAGGTGATGTCGACGTGTACGGCAGCCTCGTACGGCAAGCTCTCGTTGGCGGTGATCGAAAAGGAATTACCTGCGCAAGTCGCGTCAGCGACGTAAGCGGCGCTTCATCGGCAACCGAATGAAGCCGATACAAGTTGAGGGATGTGATGCAATCCGAAGCAATTGACGATCCGATGGCTGAGGACCCCACCGAGCGGCTCCGGCTTCCCGCCATGGGCGAGGAATTGGCTGCCGGCGAGGAATCGGCCGCGCCCGGCCTGACGTCACAGGAGCTGGAGCAGTTCCTCGCCGCAGCGCGCGAGAAGCTCGATGGACTCGTTGACGGACTGCGGGCAATCGACGCCGAACTCGAAGGTCTTGCGCCCGATCGTAAGCAGCACCTTCTATTGCAAGGTCTTTGCACGGCGTTCGATCAGCTGAACGAAGCCGGTGCGGCTGCGCTCTTCTGGGGTGACGACCACCCGCAGACCAATATCGAGGAACGCTTGACTGCCGCGCGCGCGAAAGTGAGCGCGTTCGATGAACGGATCAGCGCGATAGAAGCGCGTCGCCGTGCGCAACTCGACGAGATCAACCAACAGCAAGAGCACGCGGAGTGGCTCGAAGACGATGTGTTCGAGGCGCTCGAAGAAGAAGAGCGCATCAAACACGAATGGATCGTCGAGCGAGAGATCGATGCGATTCGTGCTGCACAAGCGATGGATTCGTGGACGCAGGGCGGCGAAGACGATCGTCGCTTCCGCAAGACCGCGACCAACGCGCTGCTCGCCTGCCTGGCGTTCGCGCTGATCCTTCCGTTCATTCCGCTGCCCACGCCGGAGCCCGACGCAGTGCCGGACGTGCCGGAGCGCGTGATCACGCTGATGGTGCAGGAGAAGCCGAAACCGAAGCCCATCGAAGTGCCGGTGCAGCCGCCGAAACAGGTCGTGCAGGTCAAACCGGTCGAAAAGGTCGAGCCGCCGAAGGTCGTCAAACCGGCCGCGCAGGAACCGAAGCCCGATGATGCTCCGGGTCCGGCGCAGGGCATTCTCGCGTTCCGCGACAAGCTCGATTCGTTCAAGGACGCGCCGGTCGTAGCGCTCGGTTCCAAAGCGAAGATCAACAATGCCGACGCATCGTCCGCGCAACCGCAGCGGTCGATGCTGACGACGAACGCGCCGGGTTCCAGCGGTGGTATCCATCTGGCCGCGCTGAGCAAAGATTTCGGCAGCGGCGGCGACGAGCGCGGCGCCATTCAGGGTTCCGCGCTCACGCGCGCATCCAGCGCGATCTCGGCGAGTGGCGGTAACGACCGACCGCTCAGCGAAGGCGCGATCCTGTCGCGTACCGACGAAGAGATTCAGATCGTCTTCGACCGGTACAAGGCGGCGTTGTATCGCCTCTACAACCGCGAGCTGCGCAACGATCCGACGCTGCAGGGCAAGATGATCCTGCGCCTGACGATCGAACCCGACGGCAGTGTCTCCGCGTGTGCGTTGCACGCGACAGACATG
>CAZLDA010000651.1:0-2601 GCA_964557875.1 uncultured Pseudomonadales bacterium
AACGCACCCTTGTGAACCCATCGTTTCACTGGCAATAGGCCACACCGACCTTTTCGACGCCGCCGGCCGGTGATCGTTACGATCATGCCCGGCCATTGCATAAGTCCGACGAGGTCCATCCACTCGCAACTACCTCAATCCGTTTCGACCGTCGACGAAAGCTTCGAAGCCTTGTCCCACGCGGGATCGGAACGCTCCTCTATCGTGTCGTTAGGCTTGTCGTCGTTTGACGAAGCATCCGCAAGATCGGTGAGCGTATCGTGGTCGCCGGTTACGAGAGGCTCTCCGCTAACAATCGCAGCGGCCATCACCAGCATCCGCACCATGCGGCCATGCGGCGCATCCCAATACTCGGCAGCGTTCGGCACCACCTTCAATAACGCGAGGTCGGGCGATGAAGGGCCGTCGGGGAGCCACGGCTTCGCGCTATCTGTCCACAACCGACGCATGTGTTCGCGATCCACGTCCAATTCACCACGACCGGAGATCGACACATAGGTTCCGGCGCCTTCGTCGGAGAAACTCAGGTTCACCGCCTTCAGGCGTGCGTTGCTCGTCGTCGTTGCATCGACGAAAAACCAGACCACGCCGTCCTCATCCATCTCGAGCGGCGACATGGGCCGGCTCACGAGCGCGCCGTCGCCGTGGATGTTGGTGAGCATCGCAACGGACATGTTTTCAATCAATCCGCCGAGCTGCGTCAGTTCCGCGTTGCTTTGCCTGGCTACTTTCACGTGCACTCCTTCGCGCGAGGGAGAAACAGAACCCGCTCAACCGTGCGCCCGTTTCCCGAGCAGCGCTTCCTTCCGCGCGGCGATCTTCGCGCCGAGTTCCTTCATGTCGAGGTCGCTTGACTTCGCCTTCGGGAACATCTCGTTGTGTTCTTCCTTGACGTGGTGTTTCACGTACTCGCTCAACACCTTGATCTTCGCGTCGAACATCTCGCCGTCGGGCTCAACACCCTCCACTTCCGCAATCAGTGCCTTCAGCGAAGCGTGTTCTACGGTGGCTTCAGGCACCAACTCGTGGTCGTCGAGCGCCTCTTTCACCGCGGGATAGAAAATCTCTTCCTCCACTTGAGCATGCACCGAGAGTTCGGTGCAGATCTCTTCGACGAGCTGCTTCTTCTTCGAAGAAGAATGTGTCTTCTCGTATTGCGCGAACAAACCGCTGACCCGTTTGTGATCGGCGCGCAACATCGCGGTGGCGTCTTGCGGCTTCGCGGCCTTCCTGGGTGATTTCTTTGCTGCAATGTTCATGGTGCTTCCTTTGTCCGATGTGTGAGTCTGATGTGTGAGCTGATGTTGAGTTCGGTTTGCTTCAGTGCGCGAACAGCGCAATCAGAATGATGATGGGAATGGGAACGCCAAGGAAAAACAGCAGTATCGAGCGCATCTTCTTTCTCCAGAAAAAATGGGTTGAGTTCCGATCAGAGGTCGCGCTGACGGCCGCCGAACGTGGCCGCTAGACTTGCAACGAATGCGCCGATCAACAGCGAGACGAACAGCCACAGCGCGGCGTAGCTGGACGCTTTACGCGCCGCGTCTGCGGCGGCTTTTGCTGCGTTGCTCGTTTCGATCAGCTTCGCTTGCAAACGCGCGTACGTATCCACAACGCGCTTCTCCGCATCCTGTTGCGCCATTCCCGTGTGTTGCGCAACGAGTTGTGCCAGGTACCGAACGTCTTCTGCAGGCAACGCGTCTGCACCGGCGTTGCCGGCAAAAATGCGGCCTACCTCCGCCATCGGCGGCGCTGCGATTTCGCTAACCGGCACACTCGGGGGCGTTGTCGCATCACCGGCTACCGGGTTGGTTGTCGAAGGCGTGCCGGGGTCTTTACGGAAGAGCGTGTCGACGAAGTAACCCATCGGGCCGCCGTCCACCTTCGGCGCTTCCGCTGCAACTGCGCCGGCACCCGCGCCGGCGACGGCCGTCACGACGCCACTGGCAGCCGAAGCACCTGCCTGAACGCCGGTTCCAATGATCGAAGCGATCACCGAACCCAGAAGCGCCGCAGTGGCCAGCGATGCAATCGCCCACGACAGGAACCCGTGGGCGGTATCGCGAAAGTAAACCTCGTCGGTGTGCACCGAGGCCCATTTGGTTCTGAGGCGGCCCGCGAGATAGCCGCCCATCCCCGATGCCGCGATTTGGGTGAACGTGATCCACAGAATCGTCGACATGCCAAAGGTCGCAGCAGTGACACCCGCCTGCGCCCACGGCGAAACCGACGACAGACCCAAACCGGTGCCGAGTATCAGCAGAATCAACGAGAGTGCGGCCGCCGCAGCGGCGCCGGCGAGTATTGCGCCCCACGAAACCGCGCTCGTGGTGGGCGTCACCATCTCGGCGCGGTCAGTCAAAAGAAGTTCAGGCGTGAGAACAGCCATGGATCGATCCTCCATACGTACTGCCGATAGACTGCGCTTCCTAAGAGGATTCGCAGCCAGATACAGACGCCGAATTGGTGTGGTCCGCGTCCTACGCGGATCCCATAGTTCGGAACGACCTAACGGCTGAATGAAGGGGTGCGGTGCGAGGTAGTGTGCAGATTTATGCTGTAGGAAAAATCTGGTTCGAAGACAGGAAGTACGCGCCTATT
>CAZLDA010000652.1:0-2596 GCA_964557875.1 uncultured Pseudomonadales bacterium
TCGTCACGCCCGGCTGGGTCGACGTGCACACGCACTACGACGGCCAGGCCACCTGGGATCCCATCCTCGCGCCGTCGAGCTGGCACGGCGTAACGACGGTGGTAATGGGCAACTGCGGCGTTGGTTTTGCGCCGGTGCGCCCCGGGCAAGAGAGTTTTCTGATCGAGCTGATGGAAGGCGTCGAAGACATTCCGGGCGCGGCGCTCGCGGAAGGCATCGACTGGCGCTGGGAGAGCTTTGCCCAATATCTCGATGCGCTCGAAGAGCTGCCGCGCACCATCGACATCGCCACCCAGGTGCCGCACGGCGCAGTGCGCGCGTACGTGATGGGCGAGCGCTGCAACACCAACGACGATCTGCCCACGAACGAAGAGATCGCGCAGATGGCCGCGATCGTTCGCGAAGGCATCAAGGCCGGTGCGCTCGGCTTCTCGAGTTCGCGCACCCTGCTGCACAAAGACAAACACGGCATTCACGTGCCGGGCACGTTCGCAGGCAGTGATGAAATGTTGGCGCTCGGGCTGTCGATGAAGGGGCTGGATCACGGTGTATTCGAATTGGTGTCGGACCACCTCGGCACCGATGACGAATGGGCTTGGGTAACGCAATTCGCCGAAGAGACCGGCCGCCCAGTAACGCTCGTTGCAACGTCCGCCGGCGCGTACGAAGGCAACAAGATGTTCAACATCGCTGAGCAAGCGCGCCTGCAGGGTATCGAGGTGCGTCCACAAATGGCCGGGCGCCCCACCGGGGTTCTGCACGGGCTGCAATCCAACTTCCACATCTTCAGGCGCCATCCGACGTTCGCGAACGAACTGAAGGCACTGCCGCTCGACGAACTCGTTAGCCGCATGAAAGATCCGGCCGTGAAAGCGAAGATCCTCGCCGAACACAGTACGTTGACGCGCACGCTCTCCGCTTCGAGCCTCGATGAACTGTTGTGGCAGATCTTCCCGCTCGGCGAAAAGCCAAACTACGAGCCCGATCGCGAAGACAGCGTCGCAGGCATCGCACAACGCGCGGGCAAAGACGCCTTCCAAGTGATGTACGACATGCTGGTGGATCACGACGGCAAAGAGCTGTTCTATCAACCGCTCGGCGGCTACCGCACGTATAACTTCGACTTCTTCCGCGCCAACATGCAGCACCCGAACATCATGTTCGGCCTGTCGGACGGCGGCGCGCACTGCGGGGTCATCGCAGATGCAGGCATGCCGACATTCATTCTCACGCACTGGGCGCGCGACCGTACGAAGGGCGAACACCTGCCCCTCGAGTATCTCGTCAGAAAGTTGTCGTTCGATACGGCAACGGCATACGGCATGAACGACCGCGGCCTGCTCGCCGAAGGCAAACTTGCGGACGTGAACGTCATCGACTTCGAGAAGTTGTCGGTGGGAAGCGTCTCGTGCAGCGCGTCGACGGCTACAAACACATCATCAAGAGCGGCGTACCGATCTTCAACGACGGCGAACATACCGGCGCATTGCCCGGCAAACTCGTACGCGGATGATCCTGTAGAATCGGACCCTCGTTCGCGGGGGTCCCATTCGACGTGTGCATCGGCTCAATGCAGCCCGGGCTACTTGTCGCCATGCTGATGGCGACGTTGGCGCTCGGCTGCGCACCGATTCCGCCAGCCCCCCCTGCTGAACCGGTTGAAAATCCCTCGCTCGTTGCATTGAAGGCAGAAGTCGCTCGCTTGAACGGCGAGTTGTCGAACGTGCAGTCCGCGCTCGCCGACGTGCGCACCGAACAGCAGACGGTTGCTACTGAACTCGGCGTTCAAACCCACGCGATCGGCCGCGTAGAAGGCGCGGTTGCGACGTTGCCCGAATCTCTGAAGGCGTTGTGTCCAGCGCCGCAGCGCGCCGAGACGCAATGCAAGGAGCCCGAGATTCAGCGCGTGGTGATCAAAGGATCAAAGATGGTCGTCGGCGATGTGGAGCAGGTGTGGATCGATCCGCCCGGCATTCCGCTGGTCGCGCGCATCGATACGACCATGGCGAACAATGCGTTGCTTGGCGAGGAGATCGTCGAGTTCGAGCGCGACGGAAAATCCTGGGTGCGGTTCGTGATGCACGCGTCCGATTCGGATGATCCGATCGCGCTGGAACGGCGCGTCTCGCGTCACATAAGAACGGTTCAATCCGGGGGCGGCGAAGGCATCAAGCGACCGGTGGTGCGGATGCGGCTGAAACTCGGCGACGTGCAGGATACGTTCTGGTTCGTGCTCACCGACCGCGCCGATCACGCGGTGATACTCGGCCGCAGCTTCCTGAAAGACATCGCGCTGGTGGAAGTGGGCGCCCGCTTCGTGCAACCGCGCGCTTCTCCATCCGCGAATCCCGCACCCGCGGGTTCAGCACCCGCCAAAGAAAGCAGCAAACCGGCGCCATGACCCAACGCGGACCTTTTCTGTTCCTCGTGCTGCTGCTCGTCGCGATCGGCCTGGGCAGCGCCACGTTCCGCCACTTCAAGTTCAACATTCCGTTTCTGCCGGGCACGCAGGAAACGGTCTGGCAGATCGAAGCGAAGATCAATTTCTGGGGCGACGGCGAGCCGGTTCAGGCGATTCTCAGCCTGCCGTCGAACC
>CAZLDA010000653.1:0-2588 GCA_964557875.1 uncultured Pseudomonadales bacterium
TGCGTTGATTTCCGACAACACACCGGGCTGATTGCGGTGAATGTGCAGCAACCGATGGCTCGACGGATGCGGCGGCAACGCAACTTCCGGGAAATTTACCGCCGACAGCGTCGAACCGTTGTCGCTGTAACGAATCAGCTTATCGGCCACCTCCGCCCCGATGTTATCCTGCGCTTCCGCCGTGCTGCCGCCGATGTGCGGCGTGAGAATCACGTTGTTGCACGCAAGCAGGGGCGACACGAACGGATCGTCGTTCGACTTCGGTTCTTCGGGATAAACGTCGATTGCCGCGCCGAGCAGACGACTCGCCTGTAGCGCGGCCGCAAGGGAATCGAGATCCACCACATTGCCACGCGACGCATTGATCAACACCGCCGTCTTCTTCATCAACCCGATCTCGCGCGCACCGATCATGTCGCGCGTGGTCGGCAGCTCCGGCACGTGCAAGGTCACCACGTCGCTGGTCGACAACAGTTCGTCGAGCGAATCGAGTTGCCGCGCGTTGCCGAGGTTCAAACGCTTCACCGCGTCGTAGAACTGCACGTGCATGCCGAGCCCTTCGGCCAGCACACCGAGCTGCGAACCGATGTTGCCGTAGCCGATCACGCCGAGCTTTTTGCCGCGAATTTCGAAACTCGCCGTGGCGCTCTTCTGCCAGACGCCCTGTTTGAGCAGCCCGTGTTTTTCGGGAATGCCGCGCAACAGCAGCACGGCTTCTGCCAGCACCAGCTCCGCGACGCTGCGCGTGTTCGAGAACGGGGCGTTGAACACCGGCACGCCGCGCAACATCGCGTCTTTCAATGCGACCTGATTCGTACCGATGCAGAAGCAGCCCACAGCGATCAGCCGCCGCGCTTCCGCCAGGGCGCCAGCGGTCAGTTGCGTGCGGCTGCGTATGCCGAGGATGTGCACGTCGGCCAGCGCGTGAGCGAGTTCGTCGCCTTGCAGTGCGCCCGCTTTGCGTTCGATGTTCTCGTAACCCGCGGCGTGAAATCGTTCGAGCGCGGATGCGTGCACGCCTTCGAGCAGCAGAATCTTGATCTTGTCCTTGTCGAACGACGTCTGGCTCATCGGATTGCCTAAGCGGGGTGCCCGCGAAAAAGGCGCCTATACTAGCGCCTCCGCAGCCGTCCTCAATCGAACATGATCGATGCACTGAATGAATTGCTTTCACCGAAGCGCGTGCGAACAGATGCAGAAGCGCTGGCATCGTGGGGCCGCGACTGGACGCGCAGCTTCTCCGTTGCACCGTCCGCCATCGTCTTTCCGGAGAGCGTCGAGGAGGTGGTTGCGCTGGTGCGTGCCGCCAACGAGCGGCGCTGGTCTCTTGTACCTTCCGGCGGCAGAACGGGATTGTCGGGCGGTGCGGTTGCGTCGAACGGCGAGATCGTCGTGTCGTTCGATCGCATGAACCACGTTCTCGATTTCAACGAGGCCGATCGCATCGTGCGGTGTCAGGCAGGCGTCGTTACCGAGACGCTGCAGGATTACGCAGCCGAGCGCGGCTTGTTCTATCCGGTCGACTTCGCGTCGTCCGGGTCGAGCCAGATCGGCGGCAACATCGCAACGAATGCCGGCGGCATCCGCGTGATCCGCCACGGTCTCACGCGCGACTGGGTGGCTGGATTGAAGGTGGTCACCGGCACCGGCGCCGTGCTCGATCTGAATCACGGCCTGGTGAAGAACGCGACCGGTTACGATTTGCGCCATCTATTCATCGGCTCTGAAGGCACGCTCGGTTTCGTCGTCGAAGCGCAGATGCGGCTCGCGAAAATTCCGCCGCCGCAGATGGTGATGGTGCTCGGTGTCGAACATTTCCCCGACATACTGAAAGTGTTGGCGCGTTTCCAGAGCGCGCTGACGCTATCTGCGTTCGAGTTCTTTTCCGAACTCGCACTGCAGAAGGTCACCGCGCACCGCAGGTTGCGTCGGCCGCTCAATGGGGAGGCTGCTTTCTACGCGCTGCTGGAGTTCGACGGCGCGAATATCGACGTCGCACTGAAGACATTCGAGGCAAGTGTAGAAGACGGTTGGGTGAGCGACGGCGTGGTCAGCCAGAGCGACGCGCAAGCAGCGGAGCTATGGCAGTTGCGCGAAGGTATCTCTGAGAGCATTTCACCGTACACGCCATACAAGAACGACGTCTCGGTGCGCATTTCCGCGATGCCGGAGTTCCTCACGCAGGTCGATCGTATCGTGAAGGACGCGTATCCCGACTTCGAAGTGTGCTGGTACGGCCACATCGGCGACGGCAACCTTCACCTCAACATCCTGAAACCGGCAGCGCTTTCCATCGACGACTTCTTCGCGAAGTGTCACCACATCAGTCCGCGCCTCTTCGAAGTCGTCTCGCAGCACGACGGCAGCATCTCGGCGGAACACGGTGTGGGTCTATTGAAGCGCGACTTCCTTCAATACAGCCGCAGCGCGGAAGAAATCGCGGTGATGCGCGCGCTGAAGGCGATCTTCGATCCGAACGGCGTGATGAACCCAGGCAAACTGCTGGTGTGATCGCGCCGTCCGGCGCGCGGCTGCGGGTCAGAAGAACACGAACGATCTAACGACCACGTTTTTCCGACAGCGTGCAT
>CAZLDA010000654.1:0-2584 GCA_964557875.1 uncultured Pseudomonadales bacterium
TGGAGCGGATCCGTCGAACGTATTGCTTCGGCCGAGGAGGCGGTGGAGCTGTTCCTTCGCACCGTCGAGGCGCTCACCTGCGGCGGTGCGAGCTGCGTGATCGAGTATGTGGTACGCGCGAACCGTCCGGCGGATCTCGAACGGCTGATGGCGGCCGGCGACTGTGTGGCAATCAAACTGCACAGCGAGCGTGCGGAGGCGCGAATGGTCGAGCGCAATCGCCGCGACCCGCTGATCGCCAATCAGGCGCTGCTGTTGGCGGCCGGCTTCGACAGTGTGGAAGCGCATACCACGGCGGCAATCGCGCGCATGCAGCAGGTCGAGCGCGACATGCGCGTGCGCTTTCCATTCCCGCTGCTCGAGGTCGACACGACTGACGGATACGTTCCGTCGCTCGACGCGGTGGCCGAATTCGTGAAGGACCGCTCGATCCGCGCGTGTTAGGTTCCGCGACGCCGCGACTGACAATGCCGGCAACAGAAAGGGGAGATGAATGCGAACACTGATGATCGTCGCGCTGCTGGGTGCAGCGTTTTCGTTCAACGCCGCGTACGCGGCCGATGCCGCCTGCCCGGACAGAGGCGGGCTCAAGTTCGTTTGCGGCATCAAGAACGGCGAAGACCTGGTATTGGTGCCGAACACACCGTGGATCATCGCGAGCGGTTTTGCGGAGGACACGGGCCTGACGCTGATTGACTCGCGCAACGCTACTCAATCGAAGGTGTATCCCGCCGAGAGTGCGAGCGTGAAGCACGACGCGCAGTTCGCCGACTGCAGCACGCCGCCGGAGCCGACGAAGTGGGTCACGCACGGCTTGCATCTGCGCCACGGCAAGAAAGCTCACTCCACGCTGTACGTGGTCGGCCACGGCTCACGAGAAGCGATCGAAGTGTTCGATGTCGATGTAAGTCCGGCCGGTGGCACAAAGCCCGCGCTGACCTGGAGAGGATGTGTGCCGATGCCCGAGGGGCTTGCTGCGAACAGCGTTGCGTCGTTCTCTGACGGTTCTCTAGTGGCGACGGTGCTGTTGATGCCGGACAAGACGTTTGGCGACTTGTTCTCAGGCAAACCGACGGGCGCCGTGCTCGAGTGGTCGCCCGGCAAACGCGGCTTCGAGCAGATCGTCGGCAGCGAGCTGCCCGGCAACAACGGCATCGAAGTGTCGGAAGACGGCCGCGAGATGTTCGTTGCATCCACCGGGCTGCAAACCGTCGTCGCGTTCGCGCACACGAATCCCACGAAACAACTTCGCACTACGCCAACGCTGCCGTTCATGCCCGACAACGTCCATCGCGGCGCCGATGGCAAGCTGCTGACGGCGGGCATGAAAGACGACGAAAAAACGTGCGGTGGCCGGCCCGGTGCGGACATGGGATTCGAGGAGTTCTCGACCTGCCCGCGCGGGTTCGTGGCGATGGCGATCGATCCGGTGACGATGCGTGGCGCGCCGGTGGCCGGTGGACCTCCGAATCCCGCGTTCAGCAACGCAACGATGGTGCTGATCGTCGGCAAGCAGTATTGGATTGGTACGTTCTCCGGCGATCGCGTCGCTTACGGAACGCTGCGCTGAGGGAGGCCGCGCAGAGGACGCTAGCGCAGAGGTGCGCTAGCGAAGGGACGTTGCGACAGCGCTTTCGCTTGAACTGCTCGGTCTGCCGGGTTCGCTCAAGTAGGTGTGCAGGAAGCCGTCGAGCTCCATGAGAAATTCACGACGGTGACTCTGCACGCCGAGGTAGTGATCACCGTTCGCCTGTTCGATGTAGCGATACGTTTTGCCCGCCGCCTGCAGCGCGGTGGCCAGCGTGCGCGACTGTTCCACCAGAACGTTGGTGTCACGATCCGCATGCATCATCAGCACCGGGATGCCGAAGCGTGCCGCGTTGAACAGCGGTGAGTTTGCCTCGAGTACGCCGGGGTCCGATGAAAGATGCAGATATTGCTGGTTCCGCCGGCCCAGATCGTAATGCGCGAAATTGCTCACGAGCGTCGGCAGGTCGGATAGTCCCGCGTAGCTGACCGCGCATCGAAACTGGTCAGGCGTTTTGTAGGCGGCAACGAGCGCAACGTAGCCACCGTAGCTGAGCCCCACCATGCAGGCGCGTTTCGAATCGGCGATTCCTTCGGCGCGCAGCCACGCGAGGCCGTCCACCACGTCGGTTTGCATTGCGAGACCCCATTGATTGTCGCCGGCCTTCAGGAACGTTTTGCCGTAGCCGAACGAACCGCGGAACTGCGGTTCGAGCACGGCATAGCCACGGCGCGCGAGGAAACTCGCGACGAAGCTGAAACCCTGATCGCGCCCCACGGGACCGCCGTGTGGAAGCAGCACAGCAGGCAGATTGCGCGCACCCTCCGCCGGAAGCGTGAGCCGAGCGGGAATGATCGTGGCGTCGGTCGCTTTGTATTCGACCCAGGTGGAGACCGGCAGAGGCCCCTGCAGCTTCGGATGTTCGAAACCGATGCGTATCAACTTGCGCGCGGGCCGGTCGAAGAAATACCAGACGCGCGGTTGATCGGGCGCACCGGCAACCACGGTGAAGCGCTGCTCGGCATCGTCCATGCTCCAGGGCACGGGTGATTGGCC
>CAZLDA010000655.1:0-2569 GCA_964557875.1 uncultured Pseudomonadales bacterium
CACAAAGGATTCGTCGCGCTCGACGGCGCGAGCCTCACAATTGCAGCCATCGAACGAGAGCGCGGCAGAATCTCCGTAAGCCTGATTCCCGAAACGATCGAACGCACGACACTGGGACGAGTGGTGGTCGGCGACCGCGTAAACCTGGAAATCGACGTTCAAACGCAAACCATCGTATCGACGGTGGAGCGTCTGCTGAACGATCCGGATTGGCGTCGGCAAATGCGCGCCTGACGAAGTCAGGCGTCTACACATCCGCTCGGTCAGTTCGGCTTACGGTGCAACTGACGAAGGTTCCCGATTACGGCTTCCAACGCGCGATCGAAAACCTGCGACTCATCCAGAATCGTGATCGACTTGCGCTTCAACTCGACCGCCAGCGCCATGCGCGAGCGTTCCGCCACTTTCATGCCACGCCGGTTCACGAAGATGTACTTGCTGCCCGGTTGCACGATCGCGGCGAGTTTGCAGCGCATCTTCTGACCGTCTTCGTGCGTCACTTCGACCCAAACGCCTTCGGTGAGGCGATTGATCTCACGCACCATTTCAGGCTCGGGCTCTGACTGATCCATGGGTTCGACTTCACCCGGGCCGATCAGCACGATTTCTTCCATCACCGGTAGTTCGGGCGCTTCGGTATGCGGGCGATCGTCTTCGAGGAACGCTCGATCGGAGCCAGAAATATCGTCGAGGTGGTTGCGCAGACCGGCGAGTGACTCTTCGATTTCCGGACCGCTCAAACCGAGCATTTCCATGCCTTGTTCGACTCGATCCAACAATCGCGGTCGGGCGCGATCGCGTTCTTCGATGTCGGCCAGCGCGTCGAGCGGCTGAACGCTCCACAGCAGATCGTCCAATGTCTGCACCGCGTCGGTCCACTCGGCGCCTTCGTCGCCGTGACGTACGCAGAGGTACACGAGCACGCGACTCCAGGTATCGCTGATGAAGTGGCCGATAGTGGGAGGCAATCGCAGTCCGCTGGCCTTCTGGTTCACCAGTCGCTCGACCGTCTGCTTCGCAGAAATGGTCTTGGCGCGACCGGCCTCCACCTCCTTTACACGCTGTTCTACGATCTGAACGCGGTGGTGATCCTGCTGAACGAAATTGCGCAGTTCGGTGACGAGCGTGCCGAAGATCTCGGGATCGTCGCTGAAGTTGTTCAGCACTCGCAGCACGACCGATTCGATCTTGTTATACAGCGCGTCGCGCTTCAGTTCCGCGCTACCGCTCCAACCGATACCTGCGCTCGACAGTTCGTTCAAAAGCTGACGAGCGGGGTGGCTGGTGCGGTTGAAGAATGTCTTGTCGAGAATGGCGACCTTCAACATCGGAATCTGCAGGCGGCCGATCAGCGCCTTCATCGGAATCGCCAGGTTGCGGTCGTTCAGAATGTAGTCGAACAGCATGCCGACGAGATTGACCGTGTCTTCGTCCGTGCGTCCCATCGAGCCTGCAGGAGCGCCTGTGACATCCGGCGCGCGCGCGAGCACCAACTGCCGCAAATCGATCGTGGCCGGAACGTGATCGATGTCGATCGGTTCGACGCTTGCTGCGCTCTGAACCGCCGACAGTACGCTCATCAACTCCGGCGTCGTGATGATCGGTCCGATCGGACCTGCGTATTGACCGCCGCCAATCGAACTCGACCCCGAGTAGCCGCCGCCAATATGACCGCCACCGTGGTTCGGTTGGGCTGCAAGCAGTTGCTGCAGCACAGTGAAATCGTTGTCATCCGATGACCCGCCGACGCCAGGCACACCGCCGAATCCGCCAGCTGATCGCGAGTGCCCGCCCTGACCGGAAGACGTACTCGCGCCGCCACCGTGACCGGAATGCCCCGACGTGCGCTCGCCGCGATGGCCTGCTGGGGCCGGCGGTCTCGCGGTCGGATGTGCCTGTGTACTCGCTTCGCGCTTCATGACGTTGCGCAAGTCGGGCAGAACGCCTGCTTCGGCGAGCAACCGGTTGGCGTCTTCATACGTCTGGCCGAGATGCTCCATCACGAATCGCTCGAACAACTTGAGCAGAACGATTCGCACGCGGATATCGATGTCGATGCAGTTGGTCGCGCCGACGAACGCCGCGCCTAGTTGGTGAGGTCCCAACGGATTCATCCGCTCGGTGACGGTCCGATCGGGACAGAGTGAATCGATGCGTCGCGTCAGCTGCATCACCGGCAGCGAGAACTGGCTGGTGACCTTCGAAACGATGCCAGCCACTGCGACGGCGATCTCGAGGTCGTCGTTCTTCACCAGCGACATGCTGTCGACGGCAGCTTCGAAGTCGGACTCTTCCGCCTCTTCACCGCGTTGCGCCTCGTAAAGCACGTCGAAGCTTGCGTATAGGCGCTGGCCGAACTCCGTCGTGATGCGCTTGCGCTGCACGCGAATCTCGCGCATGGAATCGAAGTACATGTGCTGGTCGGCATCGTTGCGGGAACGATCGGCCATTTCGAACAGAACGTCGTCGGCGTTGTTGAACAGCGTCGAAAGCAGACCACTGAGCGTACGGCGGGCGGTTTGACGCACCGAGTGAAGAATCGGCGGCACGGAGTGACCACTGCGCCCGG
>CAZLDA010000656.1:0-2567 GCA_964557875.1 uncultured Pseudomonadales bacterium
CATTGCGCGTCAGCGCCATGAGTGCGGCCGTTTCCACCGACGTATTCGGGGCTTGCGGGAGACGTAAGACCTGTTCCGGAATGCTGCGCTTACGTCGACGTCCTTCGCGAAACTGCTGAGCGAAGAACCGTTCTCCGGCAGAGAGCGGTGTGCCTTCGATCTGTTCGATGAGCGCCTCCGTTGCGATCGAATCGCCGAACTTGTGCAGCAGGCGCGCACGCCGTTCCCGCCCCGGCGCGCGCGACGTTCTCCCGTACGCGCTCAATGCTACGTCGTAATCGCGAGCACGTTCCGCGCTGCGTCCGAGTTGATTCATCAGGGCCGCGCGGACGCGTTCCAACACGCGCCGACGCCGCGGTATCCACAACGTGTCGAGCACATCGTCTGCGACTGCTCTGTCCCAGCACGACTCGAGCTGGTGAAGGCGGCTGCGCAGTGCGCGCATCGCCAGAAAGTCGTCGAACTCGGCGCGCTCACCAAATTGACGATGGCGCGCGTCGAGCTGATAGCTCTCGAAGCGGAGCATGCCGAGATCCTCCAGCACGAAGGTGCTGAGATCGGTGTAGGAATCGCCGAAGAACAGGATCTGCGCGGTATCCACCATGTCGTGGTCGCACACGCGGCACATCGGATAGTTCGCGCCAACGACTTCGCGCGTGCGCCGATCCGGATAGCGCGCGCATATCCGCGTCACGTGCGTGACCTTGCGTTCGCCTTGCGCATGTACGTTCGGGAACAGTCCGGTGAGTTCGTCGCGCGTCAGCATATCGAGCAGCTGATCTGCCGGGGCCTCGATGCTGCATTCGACGAGCGAACAGGCCGCGAGCTCGTTCATCGCACCGACGGCATCCGACACTTCACGATAGATGAGTGAATCGATGCGGATGAGCGGACCGCGGCGCGTCAGAAGGCGTGCGTAAAGTCGTTGCGCGTCGGCGGATAGGTCGAACACGCGACGCAGGTAGTCGCGTTCTCGGTCCAAAAGTATGTCGCTATACTGCGACGCCACCGCGCCGAGCAGCCGCGTCAGGTTGTCTGCGTAGTAGTGCGGCGGTGGCGGGACGTTCGGGCGCAGTTTCGGACGCACTAAGGACACGTCGGTTCGGTGACTGGGAATCAGGCGGCATTATAGAGGCATACATGTATACATTTACAGTATCGCGCCGACCGGAGAGCATGTGCTCCCTCCCTCTCATCAAAATCAAAGTGATGTGTAGGCATCGATGAACGCCTACCGCTACTGCATCGCCGCAACCGTCTCCGATAAGGCGTTAACGGCAATCCTCGACAACGGCGGCCGCGGCGCCTATCGCGATGACCACCCATGGCTGATGGCCCACGAGATGTTGCGCGCGGCGCGGGATGAGGGAGTGGTGTTGCCATTGATATTGGCGTCAGGATCCCCGCTCGAACTCGTGCATTGGGCAGCCATTCGCGAGATCGACGTAGAAGAGTTCCACAAGGGCAGCTGGGAAACCCGCTGTCACTTCGACGCGCTGCATCCGGTCAGTCCGATCTTCACCGCGCTGGACAGCCTGATGTTGAAGCCCGGCGACGATGCGCTACGCAGAGAACAGCTGGAAGGCGTTCGACCGTGGCGGCACGCGCTCGATGAACGTCACATCCGGCCCTACGCCATCTGCGAGACGCCGGCATTCATCGACATTTTCATGCGAGAGGACAGGGTCTTGCGCGAGAAGGGATTGGAATCGGGCGGGTAACGCGCCGGTCTGGTGTGCCGGCGTCTTCGATCTATTCGTTCGTAGCGTGGGAAACCTGGGGCGGCTCGGGATCGGCGTGTTCGTCCTGAATGCGCAACCACACTTCCTTTCGGTGTACTGCAGCTCGTTTGGGGGCATCGATGCCCAAATGAACCTGGCTACCTCGAATCTTGAGCACCTTCAGCTCGATGTCGTTGTCGATCATGATCGACTCGCCAGCACGCCGGGTTAAAACCAGCATCGCAAATCCCTCGTTGAATGACCTGGAGTTCCTTTCTCGCGACCTGCATTTAACCCCGGACATGCCCGGATGTTCTGTGAAATCCATGTACGTTTTGGTAAGACATGCTCTGCAGATCAACGCCTCTATCCGGTGCGGTGACGTTGAGCCGCAGACGTTTTGTGAACCCCGTCTCCTTTTATGTTCTGATTGCCCAACGGGTTCTCTAAGGCGCAGGGAAAACCGAGCCTCGTACCCGTCGCAACGGTGTCATTCGCAACGCACGGAGCCTACGGTGGCCAGAAAGAAGACGCGCATCGATAGAGACAGCATGGGTGAAGTGAAGGTGCCCGTGGATGCGCTCTATGCCGCGCAGACCCAGCGCGCGGTCGAAAACTTCCCGATCTCGGGTATTCCGATGCCGGCGCGGTTCATTCACGCGATTTGTCGAATAAAGGGAGCGGCTGCGCGAGTGAATGCCGACCTCGGCTTGCTCGAGCGAGGCATCGGCTCCGCCATCGAGACCGCCGCCGCGCAGGTACTCAGCGGCGTTCACGACGACCAGTTCCCGATCGACGTGTTTCAGACGGGCTCCGGCACCAGCACCAACATGAACGCGAACGAAG
>CAZLDA010000657.1:0-2559 GCA_964557875.1 uncultured Pseudomonadales bacterium
CACCCTATGTAGAGCGCGTTGAATCGATCGCACCGGTCGCGCGTCAGTATGCGGACTGGTCCGAACAGAACGCCCGACCGGCCAACGAACTCGTCGAGGCGCTGCGCGACGCTGATCTGTTTCGTCTGCTGGTGCCCAGGAACATGGGCGGCGCGGGGCTCAGCCCGTGGCAGCTGGGGCCAGTCATCGAGGCGCTCGCGCGGGTCGACGGTTCGGCTGGCTGGACAATGGCACTCGGCCAGGGACTGCTCGGCCAACTCGTGAAGCCCGAATTGTTCTCGGAGCTGTTCGGCAACCCGCGGCTGACGATGGCGGGTTCACTGAACCCGATCAGCGTGCGCGCGTTGCGCGTCGATGGCGGCTACAAATACAGCGGCAAGGGCACCTACGTCAGCGGCTGCACGCATGCATCCTGGATGGTGGCAGCGGGGCTCGTTGTGGAGAACGGGGCGCCGCAATTCGTCGATGGTGCGCCGGTGATCAAAGTGGGTGTATTGCCGATGCAGGTCTGCCGCATTCAGGAAACGTGGCGCGTCAGCGGCATGCGCGGCACGGGGAGCCACGATGTGGAATTCGAAGATGTGTTCGTGCCGGACGATCTGACTTTCGCGCAGGCCGATGCGCTTGCGAATCTGGGCGCGTCGCTCGCGCCGGTGTCACTCGGTATCGCACGACACGCCATCGATGCGTTCATCGAACTCGCCGGCGCGAAGGTGCCGTTGGGTTCACGTTCGCTGCTGCGCGATCGCGTCACTGCGCAAGCCCAGTTGGGACAGGCCGAAGGTTTGCTTCAGGCCGGGCGCAGCCTGTTCTATGAAACGGCAGGCGAAGCGGAGTCGCGGCGCGTCGCGCAGCGTGCACCGAGCAATGCGGAGCGCGCGAGGATGCGGCTGGGTTCGGTGATGGCGGCGCAGCTTTCCGCACAGGCGGTCGATCTGATTTATGACGCGGCCGGCCTCACTGCTGCGTCCGTCGACTGCGCGATCGAGCGTTGCTGGCGTGACGTGCACGTGGCGCGTCAGCACATCACTTTGGCGACGACGCGCTTCGAGGTGGTCGGGCGCGTGTATCTGGGTATGCCGGCTGCATCGCCGGTGATCTGATGCCGCGCGACGCGGCAAAATCCTACGCGGGAATGACCTACACCGAAGCGTGACACAGGTCACAGTCCCTACGGTGTGGGCTCTACACCATCGCGTCGAACCAGGTCGCGCGGCGACGCGCGCGACGCAGTAGGGGATGACGATGCAAGACAGTCACATCGCAACGCGCGATCCGCGGAACGGAAATCCAGTACAAGTCGTCGATGGCACTACCACGATCTGGTCGAGCGGCGATCGTTGGGGTGGAGTCGTCGTGGAACTGCATCGTGTCGAGCGCGGCATCGACACACCGGAGTTCTACTTCCGTGAACACACGGTGTTCCTTCATCGGGCGACGCCGGCAGTATTGGAATTAAAGCGCGCGGGCGAGTATCGCCGTCAGGCTGTCGCGCCGGGAGAGATATCGCTGATTTCCGCGGGCATGCCGTTGCAGGTTCGTCACGGGCCGAAGGAACAACTCGTAATGGCGCTGACGCCCGAGTTCGTCGCGGAGGCGGTCCGCGCGCCGAACGCGGCCGAGCCCGCGTTCGCAGAACATTACGCGCTCAATGACCCGCAGATCGTTCGTATCGCCAAGGCGCTCGAAGCGGAAGCGAATGCCGGCTATCCGTCCGGGCGCATCTACGGCGAAGCGCTCGGTGCGGCGCTTGCCGCATATCTCAACGGTCGATATGCGGTGCACTGTTCGAATGTGTCCGAACACATCGGCGGCATCTCACCGTGTGCGTTGAGGCGCGTAACGAGATACATCGACGATCACATCACGACCGAAATTCGCATCGAGGAGCTCGCACAGGTTGCGGGGCTCAGTCATCATCGATTCGCGCACAACTTCAAAGACACGACCGGGCTGCCGCCGCTTCAATATGTGATCCGCCGCCGTATCGAATGCGCGAAGCCGCTTCTGCGCGAAACGAACGACAGCGTTGCCAATCTCACGTATGCGCTGGGTTTCGGCAGCCCGAGCCGGTTCGCCTTTCTATTCAGACGCGAAACGGGGATGACCCCTACACGCTACCGCGCGCTTTTCCGGTAGCGTCGACATGGTTCATCAGCCGGGAAATTAATGGCAGGAATGAGATAGGTCCGGCACGAACCGGGCAGATTCGTTTCCGATCGCGACCTTAAATCGTGGCTCTCGCAAAAGGGAGCCAGATCGATGAAACGTCGTACGTACCGCGTCGCCCTCGCCAGCTTTCTCGTCGTTGCATTTTGTATCTCCGATGCGTCCGCGGACCGCCGCGACCGCTTCCGCACGATTGGCACGGCCAGTGCCGAAGCTCCGTCCGTGAAAACAGACGGTACGCCGACCATTGCAACGTCGGGTGTCACGACGACCGTCATCCGACCGACCGAGGCGTCGACCGGATTCGACAATGTCACCAACGGTTATCTGGTGCAGGGCCCTCCGTTCGGCGAACTCGACGAGGACGCCGTGGTGCCGGGGCGTTCGTTC
>CAZLDA010000658.1:0-2558 GCA_964557875.1 uncultured Pseudomonadales bacterium
ACCGCGCACAAAAAAGAACGCCCGGGCCGTGAAGCCCGGGCGTTCTCCGTTTTGCCGCTAATGCAGTAAGTCGGAACCTACTTCAGCATTACCATTTTCCTGGTCTCGCTGAACTTCCCGGCGTTCAGGCGGTAGAAATACACGCCCGAGCTGACCTGGTTGCCCTTCGAGTCGTGGCCGTCCCACGTGATGTCGTACGTACCGCGAGTCTTCTCACCCGACACCAGCGACCTGACCAACTGACCGTTGGCATTGTAGATTGCCAGCGTGACGCGTTCGTTCTGCGGAAGCGTGAAGCGAATCGTCGTCTGCGGGTTGAAGGGGTTCGGCACGTTCTGCGACAACGTGATCCTGGCACCCGGGAGGCGGATGTCCGCCATGGGCGACATGTACTCGTTGTCACCTTCGATGACGCCGATCTTGTAGCGGTACGAACCGCCGGAGACCGCCGTCTCATCGATGTAGGTGAACTTGCCGTTGCTCGGGGCGTTCACAGTCGCGAGCATCGCGAACTCCGTCTCGCGACCGTTGGAACGGTACACGTTGACGAACTTCGCGTCGGACAGGGTCGACAAGAACGAGGCGGCCAGCCTGACACCACCGTTCGTCGGGAACGCGTTGAACGACGTGATCGCAACCGGCACCGGACTCTGGCAGACATCGTGCCAGCCGATATCACCGAAGAGCCAGAACGTCAGGTCAACTGTGCTCGACAGGTTGCTGTTGATCGCCGGCTCCATGAGTAGATTCGGGAACGCGCTGACGTCCCAGTGCGAGATCGACGAGCCATTCTGGAACGGGTTGGGCGTGTACAGCTGGACGTGGTTCGCCAGGTCGGCGCCCGCCAACTGCGATGGGTCGAATCCGAGGGTCACGTTGACGGTGCCGGCCAGCATCGCGTTTTTGAGCGCGGTGCCGTCCGCCTGCGTCAGACTGACGCACGGAATCGAGAGAGCGCCCGAGCCGCCCAGGGCGGGTGCGGGAGAGCCGGCCGCATTGTTCACAATGATCACTGCGATGGCGCCGGCGGCTTGCGCCGTCTGAGCCTTCGATATGAACGTGCACGTGCCGCGATCGATGACCGCGATGTTGCCGGCTATCGCTCCGCCATTGACGAGCGCACTGCAGGCGTCACTGGTCGGGGCGACACCGTCATCCGCGAGCACGCAGTTGCCGGTCACGCTGTAGCTCGAGGGGCCAAACGCCGCCTGGCCCGTCAGGTAGTACGGGTTAAGCGGAAGGACCGACGCGTTGACCCACATCTTGGCCGTACCTGGCGACAACACAAACGGAGCATGTGCTGTTACGCACGGACCGAACCACACCACGTTGTTCGTGTTGAGTGCCGATGCCGCGCGCTGAGCCGCCGTCATGGCGTCCCAGTTCATGTTCTGTGTGTTGTCATGGATCAAGCGCTCGAAAACTGTCGGCGAGGGTGGCGTGCCCGGCTCGACACCGCTGGAACCGAGGTTCGCGGTGAAGCCGAGACCGTGACCCATTTCGTGCAACACGACCGGCAGCAGCTCGATATTGGTTCCTTCAAGACCGTCGAAACCAAGGTACCAGCCGACACCGCCCAGGCACGAAGCCTGGCCGTTCAAGTTGCTGTTGAACGTGGCGTTGATGTCATACAGCGCGGGATTCAGGTCAACGCCCGCCAGCTTGTTCGCTTCCGCCACGTTGTACCACGTGTTGGCAAGTGGAGCGCCGGCAAAGTTTCTCCAGATTTCGCTCGCGCCCGCCGAACCCAGTACCGCGCTCGTCGCGGTGCAGGTCTGCGGATCGAACTGCGCGCGAATAACGATGGTCACCGTGCTGGGGAGCAATCCACCCCAGATGTCGGCGGCCTTCTGGAATACATTCAAGCGCTGCTGTCCGACCGTCGTTCCCGGATTCCCGCCCACCGGCGCGGCCGGCGTCGGATCGTTGAAACCTTCGCCAGCACCGTCATTATTCAGAATCACGATAACGGCGGCATTGGAAACGGAGGCAACTGCAAGCATCAGGAGCATGGTCAATATCAGGATGCGTCGCATTTACTTCACCTCCGGTCCGGTGGGGCTGGTGTCAGTTGTGCCACTGGCAAACGTCCTGGCATCGCCGGTGCAAAACGTTATTTTGCCGTTCTCGTCGACGCGAACAACCATCACGTCACCGTAGGTGCCACCCAGGTCGATCGAGGACGATCCATCCGGATGGTTGACGGTCACGAGATCTTCGGGTTCATGACGCAGCGTGTTCGCCAGTGCTGCATCCATTTCGAACGTCGCATCGGACGTCGGAATCGAAGACAGTTCGCCGGTTTCCGGATCCAAGAACACCCGCATGGCGGACGTCGTCGGAGACGAAATCGGGTCGGACGAAAGCGCGGCATCGAACGTGTGAGCCGGCGACATCGCGATGACTGTCGCTACGCTCATCGCGAGCATTAGCACTGTAACTCCTACCCGTCTGTTGATTCTCATAGGACTCCCTTTCAGGCTTGAGTTAACGGGTACTGAGCCGAAATAACGGGTACTGCGCAGACGTAAATGATAACACCTCCCGCAGCGCTTTTT
>CAZLDA010000659.1:0-2557 GCA_964557875.1 uncultured Pseudomonadales bacterium
TCGAGTTCCTCGTAGAGCGGGTCTTTTGCGTAGAACTCGGGATTCTGCCAATCGATCGGGCGCCGCTTCGGCGCCTCGAGATTTCCTTCGCGCATTCCAGCCATCGACTACCTCGTCACTGAATCATGCAAGCCTCGTCATCGAATCATGCAAGCATGAGGGTCACGAAAAAAAGGGGTCGTGGATGACCCGACCCCTTTCGCTCCGAACGGTCCGTTGGGACCGGCGGCGTTTCTCAGCCCATCGCGCTCAGCGCTTTCGTAAACCGGTTCGCGTGAGAGCGTTCGGCTTTAGCGAGCGTCTCGAACCAGTCGGCGATTTCGTCGAAGCCTTCTTCGCGCGCGGTCTTCGCCATGCCCGGATACATGTCGGTGTATTCGTGCGTTTCACCGGCGATTGCGGCTTTCAGGTTGTTCGACGTGCTGCCGATCGGAAGACCCGTGGCCGGATCGCCTACTGCTTCCATGTATTCGAGGTGCCCGTGCGCGTGACCGGTTTCGCCTTCCGCTGTGGAGCGGAACACGGCGGCCACATCGTTCTCACCTTCGACATCGGCTTTCGCTGCGAAATACAGATAGCGGCGATTGGCCTGCGATTCACCGGCGAACGCGTCCTTGAGATTGTTGAGAGTCTTACTCTTCTTCAGATCCATGATGACCTCACTGTGTGTGACGTGACTGTCTGTCGCGTGGCATGGGCAGTATAAGAGTTATCGATGCGAGGGGAATTCGAATCTATGAATCACCCCCATCGACAGTGACTATCGACATGGACCGATCCTAAGACGCCGTATATGAGGACATTCGGTTCGCTTGCGATGGAGATCATCATCCACGCGGGTTGGATAGAATGAGCGGCTTTTCCTATCGAGCCTTCGTCGCATGCAATCGAACTCGTCAGTCGCGCATTCGCAGGTGTCGCATGCGCCGCTGAAAGCGCTGGCGCGTCTCGAATTCAAAGCGCTCACGAGCTTGGCGTTGCCGATGATCGTCACGCAGCTGTCGCAGATGGGCATGGGCGTGGCGGACGCGATCATGGCGGGTCGTGTGAGCCCCGCCGATCTCGCCGGGGTCGCGCTCGGCGGCAATCTGTTCTGGCCGCTGATGTTGTTCATGTCGGGCGTGATCATGGCCCTGACTCCGGCGGTGTCGCAGTTGCACGGTGCGAGGCGCGAGGCAGAGGTGGCCGCCGTGGTGCGGCAGGCGCTGTGGCTTGCTCTGGTGGGTGGCGGCATCGCATTCCTGTTGCTCGGCTACTCGGAAGCAGCGCTCGTTTTCGTCGGCGTCGATCCCGCGGCAATCCCGATCGCCGTCGACTACATCGACGCGTTGCGGTGGGGCATGCCGCCCGTGCTCGGCTATTTCACATTGCGGTATCTGTGCGAAGGCATGTCGTGGACCACACCCGCGATGGCCATCGCGTTGGTCGCCCTCGTGCTCAAGGTGCCGCTCAACCTGTTGTTCATTCACGGCGCGTTCGGATTCCCGGGACTCGGCGGCGCCGGTTGCGGATGGTCCAGCGCGCTCGTGATGTGGTTCGAACTCGCGGCGATGCTCGTCGTGGTGAGCGCCACGCGGATGCGCCGCATCGGTCTGTTCAGTTCGTTCTCGCGCCCCGATCCGCGCGAGATCATGCGGCTCGTCAGGTTGGGCTTGCCGATCGGCGCGACGATGTTCTTCGAGATGGCGATCTTCTCGTTGATGACGTTGCTGATCGGCCGTCTCGGCGTCGACGCGGTTGCCGCGCATCAGATTGCGTCGAACGTTGGCGGCATTACGTACATGATCCCGATGTCGGTCGGCATGGCAGCCACCATTCGTGTCGGCTTCAACGTTGGCGCCGGCAATCTCGTTCGCGCCCGCGTCGCCGGCACAGTCGCAATCGGCTCGTCGTTGTTCTTCGCTCTGTTGGCAGGGTCGGTAGTGCTCCTGTTCCGCGACGCGATCCCGTTGCTGTACACGAACGATCCGGGTGTGCTGAAGGTGGCGACGCAGTTGCTGCTGCTGATTGCCATCTATCAGATATTCGACGACGGTCAGGCCACCATCATCGGCGTGTTGCGCGGATACAAAGACACGCGCATTCCGTTGATCGTCACGCTGCTGGCGTATTGGGCGTTTTCGTTGCCCGTCGGTGCGGTGCTCGGATTCGGCCTCGGCACGCCGGCACTCGGCGTGAGCGGGTTCTGGTTGGGGCTGATCCTGGGGTTGGTGCTGGTCGCCATCGTGCTCGGTGCGCGCTTCGTCTGGTTGAGCCGGCGCGATGACCTGATCCGCGCGTACGCGACGCGCTGAAGTTCAGTCGAGCACGGCGCGCATCAACGCGGCGACTTGCCGTTGATGAGAGAGCGCATCGCTGGAATCGAGTGCTGCGGCCGCGGAGCGGATGTCTTCCGGCTTGCGGTTCTGTCCGAGCTTTGCCTTCGCGTCGATGGATTCTATGTTCACGCGAAATGCCATGATGGCCGCAAGCAGCTTGTCGCGGAACTCGCCGTCCATTTTTGCGGACGTCCAGGGTTGCGGCAGGCCGGCTTCGTGGCGCGCGCTCAACCGGTCGA
>CAZLDA010000660.1:0-2556 GCA_964557875.1 uncultured Pseudomonadales bacterium
GCGACGCACTCTGGCCCGACTTCAACGACGGCGCGTTGACGCTTGCGCTCGACGCGTATGCCGCACGGCAGCGACGCTTCGGCGGCGCGTGCGAGGTTGAACGCAGATTCGGAGAAACGGGATGAGCCGCAGATTTCTCGGCATCGAAACCGATTCGTTGACGTTTCGCGGGTTGAGCGTAGCGGTGCTCGCACTGCTGATGCTGATTCCGATCAACATGGTGCGCGGCGTCATCGACGAGCGTCATGGGATGTATCAACGCGTCGTCCAGCAGGTCGGTAGCGAATGGGGCGGCGAACAGAGGGTGATCGGTCCGGTGATGCTGATTCCGGTCAGCGAACATTGGTCGACGGTTGAAACAGTGCAGTCCGAATCCGGCGAAGCGAAGCAGATCCGCCGTGACCAGACCCGCGACGACGTGATCGCGGTGCTACCCGAGACGCTTGCCATCGATACGTCGCTCGACGCCGAGCGGCGCCAACGCGGCATCTACGAGGCGATGGTGTACACGTCGCAGGTCTCATTGAAAGGGCGCTTCGCGCCGCCGGATATCGCAGCGCCACCGGGCCGGGCGATGGACGTGCACTGGGAGGACGCGATGCTCGCCATCGGCATCTCCGCACCCGTCGGTATCCACGATGTGGGCACGCCACTGATTACCGGCGGCGCGCGAAGCGCGCAACCCGGTTCGCAACTCGCCGCACTGCCGCAAGGTATGCATTGGCGTTTGCTCGACGCAGAGGCGCTGGCAAACAACGGCGACTTCAGCATCGACGTCTCGCTGCACGGCAGCGCGCAGATCGAATTCGCACCCATCGGTGCCACCACTCGAGCCCACATCGCCTCGAAGTGGCCGCATCCCGGTTTCATCGGAGTCATGCCGACACAGCGCGCGATCGACGCTTCCGGCTTCAGCGCCGACTGGTCGGTTTCGAGCCTGTCGCGCAGCTACCCGCAGGTGTTCTCGCAACTGAGCGCGCCGCAGTCGCTGAATGAGGCGAGCCTGGGCGTGCGTCTGGTACAGCCGGTGTTCCTGTACAGCCTCAACGATCGCGCGGTGAAATATGCCGTGTTGTTCATCACGCTGACGTTCGTGACGCTGCTCGTGTTCGAGCTGGTCAGCGACGCGCGCGTGCACTACGTGCAGTACGTGCTGATCGGAGCGGCACTGACGATGTTCTATCTGTTGTTGCTCGCGTTCTCCGAGCACATCGGCTTCGGCGCCGCGTATGCAATCGCCGCATCTACAGTCGTTGCGATGATAACCACCTACACCGCAGCAGCGTTGGGTCGTTGGCGAAGGGCGGTTGTGATCGGCTCGATGCAAACGGTGACGTATGCCGTTCTGTACGTGATTCTTCAGCTCGAAGACTACGCGCTGATCACCGGTACCATCGCGTTGCTGGTTGCGCTGGGTGCGCTGATGTACTACACGAGGACGCTGTCGCGAGGACAGCAGGGTGGGCCGTTGGCGGTCGCATCAGCCGCCGGCTAGCGGCAACGTCGTGTCGAGCGTGGCGCGAAATCCGGTCGCCGCGCTGAACGACGGCGGGTCCAGCGCTTCGAACAAGCCGCCGGTCCGCTTGCCGCCGTTCGACGTACCGGCTGCGTACTGCGCGATCAACGACGTGAACGTGTATTCGGGCGCGCTCAGCAGCCGGTCAGATACCACCACGTAAAGAGCGGCGAAGGCGTTCTGGCTCGCGGCTGCGGCCGGAAGGCGGGCACCGTACACCGACACGATGTCGTCGATCGTCACTTGGCGCGTCGATGATTCGGGAACGAGGCTGTCGAACTGCACGTTCACCGACGCATCGGTAACGAAGCGCAGCGGTTGCACTTCGTCCGGCTGCGCAAGGCCCATCAGGTACAGCTCGAGATTGGAAAACGGGTTCACGATGAAATTCTCGGAGTCGTCTGCGTTCGTCACCCGATAACCGCCGGTCTCTGCCAACAGGTACGGACCATTGCCCATCTGGCCGACGTGGTTCGATGCGCCCCAATGGAATCCGGTCGGCAACGACAGGTTCAATGCGGGACGATTGAGATATGCGCCCCAGCGATGTCCCATCTCGTGGTTGATCTCGAGGCCGAGCATGTGACTGTTCTGGAACACGAGCTGCTGCAGGCGGCCGGCGCTGCCGTAGTCTGCCGAATTGTCGAACGTTGGCACGTTGATGCCGGCGATGTCGTTCTTCACGCCGACCGAACGCGGCACGCCGTCGCCGGTGGTGCGCGTGTGAAACAGCACCGCGAAATCGAAGGCGTCTGTGCCGATCGCCGAGTAAGCGTGCTGCAACGCGGCTTGCATGTCCGCTTCGTCGAACGACGGATCGACGATGTTCAGCATCGTGTCGGTGGCCTGCGTCGCGGCATCGAGCGCATGAACTGGAAATGCGCCGTCCACCGTGCGGCTCAACACTGCAACATCGACGCGCGCGTCGATCGAGTTCGACGGCGACAGCGGCTTCGTTCCGTCGGTGGCGGCAATGGAAATCGAAACCGCATCGACCTGGTTGTCGTAAAGACGCAGGTGATCCGGTTCGACGAGCCCGA